>JASJGV010000114.1:0-2794 GCA_033791325.1 Desulfobacterales bacterium
GGTAATAAACTCGTAAAAACCTCAAATCGGAGATGGCTAAGTAGTTAAACTTAGGCTTCCGATAAGCGCAGACTTCGAGAAGTTTCATGTTCGAGGCGTGTGAATTTTACCGCTACAGCCACTGTTGCTCGGATGTATAAACTAGTTAAGGAAGAAGAGGAAGGGTGGGTGTGAGTAGGGAAAAAATGTATTGTATAATTGCACTGCTTGGCTCTGCTACATGTTTTTCCATGCTTGGTGTTCTTGCTCGGATGGTAAAATCAGATTTATCTACCTGGGAGATCTGCCTGGGACGTGCTTTGGTCGGTGTTCTCTGTGTGCTTGTCTTGCACGTCCTTTTGAAAGTGCAAATTGATGGGCCTAGTCGCCCGGTGTTGCTGGTTAGGGGGTTGAGCGGTGCTATTTGCTTTTTGAACATCGTTGCCGCTATGCAGCAATTACCTATCGGCATGGCGATGGTACTTTTTTATCTTTTTCCGGTTTTCGCAGCATTACTCACTCCGCTTATTAACAATGAGCCTGTCCGCCGGTTGCAGTGGGTGTTTGTATCTATTTCATTTGCAGGTATCCTTCTTCTGCTGGGCCCGGGATTTGGGGCTGTGGATCTTTCTTTTGGCCACGTTTTTGCGGTAACGGCAGCATTTTTCGGGGGCTTGAATATTTGTCTGGTTCGACGTTTGTCATGCGATCACAGCCCATTTTGCATCTATATGTACATGTCCCTGGTGGCCATTGCTGTGTCGGTTGTCCCGGCGTTTCAACACAACCAGTTGGTTATTCCGCCGGCGTATGCACTGTATTCTCTGCTGGCTATAGGTGTATTGGGAACAGGCGCTCAACTGTCGCTTAACTATGGATTTGTCCATCTACGGGCATCTGAAGGTAGCCTGGTGTTGATGAGCCAGGTGCCTATGAGCATGATTTTAGGCTTTGTTCTTTTTCATGAACCCATCGGCGGGATGTTTGTTGCAGGGGCTGTACTGATTCTCGTGAGTAGCTGGGGGTTGTTTAGCAATGTTGCGTGAAGAATGTAACAACATGGTTTTTAAGTCTGGCTGGAAAATGTTTTAATTCAACGCCTGATGGATTGGTGATAAAGTCAGAGAGTCAAATGGACAGTTTTGCGATGGCATCAATGTTCTGGCGATTTTTTTCAGAATGATCTCACTTATGGCTCGGTATAGGTCGCGGGCACCGTACGTACTTCTGGTCCGACCATGGATGATCGGAAGACAATATGCTTCTCCCAGGAAGGATCGGTTTCGGGAAAGTCTTGTCTCTGGTGTGCGCCACGAGATTCTGTGCGAAGCAGGGTCGCTTGAACCATGAGCTGACCGAGTGCCAGCATGTTTGGTACTTCAAATAATTGCGCTATTCTGTCAAATGTACGATCCCATCCCAGGAAAAGGTTGCTGATCTGTGTGGCTTCGATTTCTGCAAGGAGTTTTTCGGCATTCTCCAGTCCTTCTTTATGTCGAATGACTCCGATATCTTCGCTCATGATCCTGGCGATCTTGGCCCTGACCTTTTGATAGCTGGTTCCATTTTTCGTTCTGAGGATAGTGGCGATGTGGGCAGATAATTCTTTGGGGAATTGCGGGTTCGGCTGGGGAGGTTCTGTTGTTAAGGCTCTTTTCGCGGCACTTTTGCCGGCGATCGCTCCGAATACCTGGGTTTCGGTTAATGCATTGCCGCCCATGCGATTAGCTCCCTGGACACCTGCGGCAACTTCGCCTGCAGCAAACAGGCCTAGTACTCCCGTCTGGCACGATGCATTGATGAGTACACCGCCCATTGTATGATGGGAAGCCGGAGCCCACTCAAGGCTTTGAAATGTAGGGTCAAAATCAATTTTCCTGCAGGCACTCATGAAATTCTTAACCCGGTTTAGACTTTTTTCCGGAACTCCTGATAAATCGCCGTAGATGCCGCCATGGGTGCTCTCCCTTTCGGCAATGATTTCAAGTTGGGCACATTTTGCGATTTCCGCTCGGGTGACATTTTCTAGATTGTCGGGGTGGTAACGCTTCATGTAGCGTTCGTGCAGGCCATTGTAGAACCTCCCTCCGGCTGACACGAAACCGTCAAAAGGAGGCAGCATGCCTTTGAGTTCATGTGGGTAGATGATACATTGCCTCATCTGGACAAATTCCAGGTGGGACAGTGCTGCTCCAGCCTTGTAGGCTAAAACGAGACCGTCTCCGGTTGTTCCTTTTTGGTTTGAGCTAAATGTGTATATACTGCCAGCTCCTCCGGATGTCAAAATTACACTCTTTGCGTAAATGACGATGATTGATTCGGTCTCAATTTCAAGACCGATGGCGCCAATAACTGTGGCTCCTGATTTTAATAAACCGGTTATCATTACCCGGTCCTGGACCTTGATGTCGAGCCGCTGGGCTTCTCCTGTCAGGGCCTTAAACCAGTCACCGGAATAAGGAGTCCCTGCCGGCAAAACACGGGGTCTTTGATTGTCGTTTGAGGGCCACAGGTAGATTTCACCATCCTTTCTGAAATATTTTGCACCGTATCGCTCTAGGTCGAGCGCTCTTGGCCCTGCATCCCTGGCCATAACTTTTACCAGATGGTGATAGTTCACGGAGCTTCCTGCCTTCAAGATGTCGCTCATATATTGTTCCCATGAGTCGTTTTTGCCTAACGGTGCAAGCATTGCTCCGCCTGCAGCAGCAGTATTGCATTCCTCTGGAAAGTGGCCTTTGGAAACAACTAACACCTCAACATTCTCATTACTGGCGGCTATGGCCGCGCGTAGCCCTGCACCCCCGGCGCCAAT
>JASJGV010000115.1:0-7500 GCA_033791325.1 Desulfobacterales bacterium
GACTGGTACTGCCGATCGTATTGTGAAACACCGAACTCAAGATCACCAGACATTATGTCATTGATGTTGAATAATTAACCACCTGTCGATTCAACCGTGCACCGAATGTTGTATTCTTTCCGTTTCTGATTGACGATTCGAGCGATCGCTCCACCCGTGGGATAATAAACACCGGTAATACCACCGGTTCCAATGGTTACAAAGGTTGTTGAAGCTTTTTCGGCCTTTGGCATCTCTTCCTTTTCGGAAGATCCGCACCCGGTAAAAAGAGCCAATGCAAAGACAAGTAAAATACCAAGTGATAGAAATTTTTTCATAGTGCCCTCCTTTTTTATTGTTCTTATTGACTATTATTGTATATAAAACCCTTCATTTCAGTTGGGTAATTGATGAAAAATGATTATTTCTCGCTGCTTGTCAAATTTCCCGGCTTGTCACCCCATGGTGGGATAAGCTCAACTTAGATTTAGATTCTTATTGACCTTGTTAAAAGCGATACGCTTTGTAATAATAGAGCAATTGTACATGATGAACCGCAAAGAAAACGTATTGCCCATTGTTTACCGCGGGGCTCTTCAATCAGATGCGTCAAAACACTGAGCAAAATGGATGTTTATCTAACAACCAAACAGTTACCATAGAATTTCCTGGTGTGCAAGTGGTACAGCAGGTCATTTGCAGGCATGTGTATGCCTGTTCACTATCGTGCTATCTCAAAAAGGGTAAATGATAGCAACATAATGAAAGAACTTTTTGCTTTTATCTTTTTATGGTCGATATGTTTTCCTCTTTGTACGGGATGCACCATACGATCGGTGGAAAAGAAGACTGAAAAACAGGTTGTTTCTGAGCAGGCATGGACGCTCCCGGATTACTCAGACTTTGTTGAAAGCAATATCAAGAATATTGACCAGCTCTACACTGAAGAATATGGGCCATATTTTTTTGTAGCGGACACCAGCAAAGGGAGTACGGTTGTTCAGAACCTGATTGATACGAAACTTGCCGGGCTGCAGCTTACACAGATGCGTTTTGACGGCTTGAGTGAAAAAGAAAAAATTTTATTCCTGCACCAATACGTGTTGAATACGTATCGCTATGGTGTCGAGCCGAATATATGGCCGACAGTTCATGAAACCCTGCAATGGAAAAAAGGAGACTGTAAGGGGCTTTCCCTGCTTTTGATGTCCTTGCTTCTGGCATCCCATTTTGAGGCCCATGCGGCGGTTTCAAATGGACATATGTGGGTGAATGTAAACATGAAGGGGCAATGGCAGGTATTGGAATTGGACAAGGACCCTGACAGGGCTCGTATTTATAAAATTCCTGGATTCTACGATAGGCCGCTTTTTAAAATCTACGAAGACAGGACCGAAAAACGATTGCGGAAAAAAGAATGACCGGTTACCCGATTGTCAGCGTCGTTATTCCGACCCATAACCGGGGATGGGTTTTAAAAGAAGCCATCGAGTCGGTTCTGGCTCAGACATTCGAGAGTTTTGAGCTGATTGTGGTGGATGACGGATCCCCAGATAATACACGTGCACTTCTTGATGGGTATGAAGACCTTGTTGTCCTTGAACAGACCAACAAGGGCGTCAGTGCGGCCAGAAACAGAGGGATCGCACTCGCCCAGGGGGAATTGATCGCTTTCCTGGATTCCGACGACCTCTGGCTACCCGAAAAGCTTTTTGCACAGGTCACATTTTTTCAGGAAAATCCTGATGCACTGATTTGCCAGACGCAGGAAACATGGATCAGGAATGGCCAACGGATTTATCCGAAAAGCCGCCACATGAAACAATCAGGCCTGTTTTTTGAACGATCTCTTGAACTGTGTCTCGTGAGCCCTTCAGCGGTTATGATAAAGAAACGGCTTTTTGAGACAGTGGGGATGTTCGATGAGGATCTGCCGGCGTGTGAGGATTATGATTTGTGGCTCAGAATCAATGCCACCATACCGATTTTTCTCATCGATGAAGCCCTTGTTATAAAAAGGGGCGGGCATGCCGATCAGCTGTCATCCAATGCCGGTTTGGACAAATACCGCATTCAATCCATAAAAAAACTCCTGGATAGCGGCACCCTTTCCCATGATCAGCAAGAAGCGGCGTTGTCTGTGATGCAAAACAAGTGTCAAATATATGCCTCCGGATGCAGAAAACGTGGGAAGTTAGAAGAAATGGCGTACTATCTCGGCCTTGCTTCGTACGGCGCATAATAGGAAATAAAGGGTTCAAGGATTCCAGGGTCCCAGGGTTCGAGTGACACGAGGTGAAGCATCAGCGCTTAATGTTTAAAGGTTATCAAGAGAGGATCGGGAATAGAAAACAAATCTGATTGAGGGGGTAGGGATGGAAAGTTTTAAGGAATACGATCAGTATGACGGCCTGGGACTGGCCGATTTGGTCCGGAAAAAAGAGCTAACGTCTGAAGAATTGTGTGAGACGGCCATCGAGAGGATTGAAGAGAGCAATCCCGAAATCAATGCTGTCATTACACCCATGTTTGACAAGGCAAGGGCGGCAGCCAAAACAATGAAGCTCGAGGGTCCTTTTTCCGGTGTTCCCTTTTTACTCAAGGACCTGATGGCCGCTTATGCAGGTGTGCCGCTCAACAATGGTTGCAAGGGGCTTCGCAACTACATACCGGCCTATGACAGCGAACTGGTGAAACGTTTCAAGTCGGCGGGTGTCAATGTGCTGGGAAAGACCAACACCCCTGAATTCGGGCTGGTGGCCTACACAGAGCCGGAGTTGCATGGACCAACCCGCAACCCGTGGAATACCGAGCACACGCCGGGCGGTTCCAGCGGAGGATCCGCGGCAGCTGTGGCCAGTGGCATGGTACCCTTGGCATCCGGTGGTGACGGCGGTGGGTCCATTCGCATCCCATCTTCCTGCTGCGGTCTTTTCGGTCTGAAACCGACCCGCGGCAGGACGCCCACCGGACCGAATTATGGTGAACTTTGGGAGGGGGCCACCATCGAGCATGTCATAACGCGCAGCGTGAGAGATAGTGCCGCCATGCTGGATGCCACATGTGCCCCTGACATTGGCGCGCCCTATATTATACAGCAACCTGAGAGACCCTACTTGGATGAAATTGAGCGGGAACCGGGCAAACTACGAATCGCCTTCAATTCGCTCTCACCTTTGGAGACGAGCGTCCATCCGGAGATTGTCAAGGCCACCCTGGAAACAGCCCTGATGCTTCAAAAGCTTGGGCATGATGTGGATGAGGATGTCCCGGAGATCGACGGCCGGTCCTTGGCCATGAGCTATCTCTCCATGTACTTCGGAGAAGTAGCGGCAGATATCGATGAGCTTCGGGGTGTGTTGGGTCGGGAGGTTTGCCAGGACGACGTGGAAACGCTCACCTGGACACTGGGCCTGCTGGGGCGATCAACATCGGCATTTTCATTTGTCAAGGCCATCCGCATGTGGGGTCAGGCTTCCAGAAGGATGGCCCGGTTTCACGAAAAATATGATGTCTATCTGACACCCACCATGGCCCATCCACCCATACGTGTGGGTGTACTGAAACTGAAACCGCTTGAAAAAGCCGTCTTGAGGATGGTGAATACGCTCGGTCTGGGAAAACTCTTGAAGCGAACCGGTATCGTGGAGAAACTTGCCATTGAAAACCTGTCCAAGACGCCCTTCACGCAGCTGGCCAATTTCACAGGCCAACCGGCCATGTCTGTGCCCCTGCACTGGACATCGGATGGCCTGCCTTGCGGCATGCACTTCATGGCGCCCATGGGCGATGAAGCCACACTCTTTCGTCTGGCAAAGCAGCTGGAAACAGAAAAACCCTGGTTTGACAAGCGACCGAAGCCTAACCCGGCTATTACATGAAAGATTGAAGATAACGAGATGATAAAAAAGGAGGTATGCCATGACGAAACCTAGCAGGGAAGAACGAAGAGAAAAGGTTGTGGGTGTTTTGAACCAGGCCAGATCCATGGAACTCCAGGCAATACACCAGTATATGAATCAGCACTACAACCTGGATGACATGGACTATGGCGAAATGGCTCGCAATATCAAGCTGATTGCCCTAGACGAAATGCGGCACGCCGAGATGTTTGCCGAACGTATCAAAGAACTGGGTGGGGAACCGACTACCAAAAGTTTTGGCCCTGTGGATAAGGGTCAGGCCGTAGAACGTGTCTTCAAACATGATGCCGGTCAGGAAGACGACGCTATTGACGCCTACAACCAGTTTCTTCTGGTTTGCCGGGAAAACGGTGACAGCATCAGCATGAAGCTATTGGAAGATATCATCAATGACGAGCAGGCACATTTTAACTATTTTGACAGTGTCCAGGAGCACATCGACAAACTGGGTGATGTGTATCTTTCCAAAATTGCCGGTACGCCGTCGTCAACAGGACTGCAGCCACAGGGATTTACGGTGGGGAACGCATGAAGGTAGACGGCAAGCAAATGAGACCCATTTGGTTGGATGAAAAGAGCCGGACGGTAAAGGTTATCGATCAGCGCCAGTTGCCCCACAGATTGATCATTGTAGAGCTTACCACGGTGGACAAAGTGATTGAAGCCATTCAGGCCATGTTTGTCCGGGGCGCACCTCTCATCGGTGCCACAGGGGCATATGGCGTGTATGTGGCCGCTTTGAACACCCTGGGAGATTCAGGTGACGAAGCGCTTTTTCTGGCGGAATGCGCCCGGATCAAATCGGCCAGACTCACGGCCGTCAATCTTGCCTGGGCAATCGACAAGGTCCTGGCCGACGTGTCGACAAAAGAGGGGGCGGCAGATAAAATCGCAGCAGCCAAAACTGCCGCTGCAAACATCACGGAGCAAGAAGCCGATAATTGCCGTCAGATCGGTGAAGCAGGTCTGGAGCTGGTAAAGACCATCAGCGAGAGAAAAGAAGGTAAAACGGTTCATGTTCTTACCCATTGCAACGCCGGTTGGTTGGCTTGCGTGGAATACGGCACGGCAACCGCTCCCATCTACGCTGCCTTTGATAAGGGGATTGACGTGCATGTCTGGGTCGACGAAACACGCCCCTTGAACCAGGGCGCCAGACTTACGGCATGGGAGCTGGGAAAACATGGCATCAAGCACACCATCGTGACGGACAACGCCGGTGGTCATCTCATGCAGCACGGGATGGTGGACATGGTGATCGTGGGTACCGATCGAACCACCCGAACCGGGGATGTGGCCAACAAGATCGGGACCTACCTCAAAGCCCTGGCCGCCAGGGACAATGACATACCCTTTTACGTGGCCCTGCCGTCCAGTACCTTTGACTGGAAGGCATCCGATGGTTTGAAGGATATTCCCATCGAAGAGAGAGATCCGGACGAAGTCCGGTATGTTCAGGGAGATCACGCGGGGTCTCTACAGAAGGTCCTGATTTCTCCTGCTGACAGTCCTGCGTTCAATCCGGCATTCGATGTCACCCCGGCCGGGCGTGTCACGGGCCTCATAACGGAACGGGGGGTCTGCATGGCTGATGAGACGGATATTTTGAGACTATTTCCGGAAAAGCGGTAAAATAGCTCCGAGAGTTTTGTATAAATTCGAATAAAGGGCTCAAAGGATACAAGGATTCCAGGGCTCAAGTGAAATGCTCAAAAGCTATCACGAAAACACGAAATCTTAAAACCACGAAAAAATTAGTGGTCTTCTTCGTGATTCCGTACTTTCGTGATAATTGATCTTTCCTTTTTCTGTTTTATCCGGGGTAGGTGAGTGCGTATGAAAACATGGATCCTGCCATTTGAAGACATCCGACGAACGGATGTGGCCGTTGCTGGTGGGAAGGGTGCCAACCTCGGGGAGCTTGTGGGCAAGGGTTTTCCGGTGCCGCCCGGGTTCGTTGTTTCTGCGGAGGTCTGTCAATCTTTTTTCCGGGACATCGATCTGCAGCAGGAAGTGACGCAATTTTCAAATACCCATCCTGAGACATGGGCAGATCTTTGCCGGACAGTTCAGAGAAAAATTCATGCTGCGAATATGGGTACGGCACTCTCAAATGCCATCCTGTCTGCACATGCTGATCTAACGGCAAGCCGGAGTCACGAAATCCTGTGTGCGGTTCGAAGCTCAGCCACGGCGGAAGATCTCGGTGATGCCAGTTTTGCCGGGCAACACGCCACTTATTACTATGTGGATCATACGCATCTCCTTTCCATGATCAAACACTGCTGGGCATCTCTTTTTCATCCCGGGGCAGTTTCGTATCGTTCAACCCAGGGCATCGATCATGCCTCTATCTGGATGGCAGTGATCGTTCAGGAAATGATTGCATCTGAAATTTCCGGTGTCACATTTACGGCAAACCCGGTCACAGGGTCACGGGATGAGGTCGTTACAGAATCGAGCTGGGGTATGGGTGCCGCCATTGTCGATGGGCGGGTTACACCGGATCATTATGTTGTGGAAAGATCGGGTTTGTCCTGTAAAGATACGTTGTGCAGGGTTCGTGAGCGGCGGATTGCCGGTAAATGTTTTATGGTGCCATCCTGCCTGGCCGCTGGAACCGAGACTCGGCTTCAGGTGGTTCCCCATGAAATGCGATACAAAGAGACACTGTCGCCCCACATGATTCAGGTGGTGTCCCAATGGGCCGTAAAAGCAGAAGATCACTTCGGCAGCCCCCAGGATGTTGAATGGGCAATTGCCGGTGATGACTTCTTCATGCTCCAGTCGCGGCCGATTACAGCCATGGGGCGCGAAGAAATCGAAGCCGCTATCGAAGGACCTTACGTCATCTTCAAACCCCTGCTGGAGAATTTTACCGACCCGGTTACACCCCTGACAGCCGACTGTTATCAATTCCTCTTTTCACCGCCCATGATGAGAATGATCAAGGGGTGGCTGTATGTCAGCCTGAAGACTTTTCGCATTGTTTTTCCCTTTAAAAGTTCAGACGAGATGCTGGCTTCTCTGCTCTACAATTTCGGAAAGGAACCGCCCCGGATAAGGTTGTCTCTTTTGAAACTACCCATACTCATTCTGCAGGCCTTTTTCGGCTACTTATTGTTCGGGGTGTTTTTTGCAAGAACCAGGGGACTGCCGGGCAATTTTATGGATAGTTTCAGACAACTCGTCCAGGAGGTGGACAGGGATACATCCTGCAGTTTGACCCGCACCCAGCACCGTCTTCTCTGGTGGTCAAAAATTTTCGATCCTGCCGGGAACCAGGTCATGTTTGTCAACTTCTCTTCACTGCGTTATTTCCTGTCTCTGGGAATCCTGGAAAAACTACTGGCCAGGTGGCTCCCGGATCTCAGGGAAGGGGCCGCTTCACTGATTTGCTCCGGTACCGCACAGGTGCTTTCGGTGGAAATGGGCCGGGAAATATGGAACCTTGCCAGGGTCGTAAAAAAAGAATCCCGCCTGAAAAGGCTGTTTGAAAAGGAAAAGCCCGAAAACATCCTGAACGCTCTCGATGCAATGCATGAGTCAGCGCAATTCCGAAATATTCTGGGACTTTTTTTATCAAAAAACGGGCATC
>JASJGV010000116.1:0-2844 GCA_033791325.1 Desulfobacterales bacterium
TGCGGCCACCATTCCGCTGGCCATGGATGAAGCCCTTGAAATGAAACTCATCGGCAAAGGGAGCACCCTTCTTTTCCTGGGCCTGGGGGCAGGGGTCACCTGTGGTGCCGCCGTTTATCGAATTCCGGATTGATGTTTTTACCCAGTTCAACGCTGAACTGGTCTTTTAATCCATTACCTTTACAAGGGCCTTCACAACACCGGGATCAAAAAGTCCTTTGTCGACACATTTCAGCAATTCCTCCAAGGCCGCATGCCGATCCCATTTTTCCCGGTAAGGACGCCATGATGTCAATGCATCATATGTGTCCACCACTGCAATAATTCTTGCCCCTATTGGTATTTCATTTTTCCTGAGCCCATCCGGATATCCGGAGCCATTATAGTTTTCATGACTGTGCTGTATAATATTCTGCATCAATTCGGATGTATAGCCAAGGTCATCAAGTATTCGGGCACCCTCGGTGGAGTGTTGCTGTACTATTTTTATTTCATCCGAGTTAAGACTACCCATGCGGTTGAGTAGATGATGGGGTAGAATTTTTTTCCCGATATCCGCGACAAAGCCGCTGTTTAAAATTTCTTTCTTTTCTTTTTCAGATAGCCCCAATTCGGTGGCGACAGCATAAGATAACAGTGCGACAACCTTGGAATGTCCAATACAGCCATCCATGGCCTCCACCGGCATGATAATATCCACCGGCATTTCAACAAGTTCCTCCACATGGGGATATTTTCCCAGAAAGGAGGCCGGAAATTTTTCACGATCCAGCAAAACATCCTTGATGCCGATCACTTCATAAACGGCGATACGTTTTTTTCGCCCCCTGACCTTTATCTTGTCGTTTTTATCCCGTTTAATCATGGCCTCGGCAAAAGCCACTTTCAATTCTGTGTTATCCGGCCGCATGAGCAGTGCCTGTTCAAAATAATGCATGGCATCGTGGGGTTCGCTTGAAGACATGTGCAGTTGACCGATTTTATAGAAAAGATTTGTTCGCACATCCGAACTGGTCGCAAGATTGAGTCTGCGATGCATTTCATCGAGGCTGGCTTCCATTTTTTCATCAATATTCTCAGATTGGGATATATCCTTTTTCAGACGAACATCGATAAAACGATCGACCCCCCGTCGGGTAAATTCATCTAAGAGAACTGATCCGGGAGGGCATTCTTTTTCAATACGCGATGCCAGATTAACCACGTCTCCAATAGTGGTATAGGCTTGACGACGGTGGCCAATGATACCCATAATCACCGGTCCGGATGAAATGCCGATACGCATTTGCCAGGGATAATTGAGGCGGGTGAGCGTTTCCTGCATCTTGATTGCCGCCATAACGGCAAGCAATCTATAATTTTCATAATCCAGGGGAGCGCCGAATTCACACATGATGCCATCGCCTAAATATTTATCGATGTGGGCGTGATAATCAAACATGACAGGTTCCATACAGCTTAGGTAACTGTTTAAATCCTGGACAACGATTTCAGGACTGCGATCCTCGGAATAACCGGTAAAACCGACAAGGTCGGAAAACATGACACTGATTTTGCGTTTTTCATTTCGCAGACGTCCCTCGATTAACAATTTCGCAACTTTGGCATCCATGGTCGAATACAATGTTTTTTCTAACTTGACTTTCAGTGACTCAATAGACTGGCTCGATTTTTCAAGTTCTTCAGTACGCTTTTTAAGTTTATCATCGAAGTTTTTTTTGTAATCGCCGATTATTTTGTCGGCCTTATCAAGATTCTTTTGGTGCCGGAGGAGTTCCTGTTTAAAATAACTGGTTTTACTGATGGAAATGCCGGTCAGGGTTAAGACTCCGCCCCACACGACGATGTGCAGATACAGGTTCATTGTATTGTTAAGGGTCATGCCTAAGCCAGGTGACCAGATGCAGTAAATTGTAATCACGGCTATGCATAAAAAAGATACCGTGATGGTGGGGCGTGGGCCCAGAAAATAGCCGGCCATTATAACAGGTAGGAAATAAAAGTATAAAAAGGTAACCTGGGTGTAAATATGATAATTAATAAAAAAGAAACCCGTCAGAATAACGCCAATGGCGATCAATTCAAAATTATTTATTACACCCGCTTTTATTTTTTTCACACAGCCCCTCGATCGGTTTGTTCTTTGAGTATAATACGGGCATCCACCAGGCTGAGACCTTTTTCATGGACGATAACCGGGTTTAAATCCATTTCCTGTATTTCAGGATAAGATTCAATCAGTTCCGAACATTTAAGCAACAACGTTTTGATCGCTTTGATATCGCTGGGATGTTGACCCCGGACGCCTTTTAGAATCGGAAAAGATTTTGTTTCTTTAATCATCTGTTTGGCACTCAGCGCCGAGATGGGCAGCACCCTGAAACTGACATCTTTCATAATTTCAACCAGTATCCCGCCAAGGCCATACATGATCACCGGTCCGAACTGGTCATCTATTTTAGTACCGATAATCACCTCAACGCCGCTGCTGACCATTGGGGAAACCAGGACGCCTCTGATGTCGGCGTCTTTATTGAAGTTCACTGCATTTTTCATAATTTCTGTAAAGGCCGTCCGGACCTGGGTTTCATTGCCAAGCCCGGTGCGAACACCCCCGGCATCGCTTTTATGCAGAATGTCCGGGGATACGATCTTGATAACCACCTTCCCGTGGATTTTGGCAGCAAATGCTACGGCCTCATCCGCTGTTCTGGCCAGGCGATCGGAGAGTACGGGTACGCCGTGTAGCTGAAGCAGTCGTTTGGCTTCGGTCTCCAACAAATTACGACGACCTTCTTGAATAAACCCCATGATCATCTGCCGACCTTCGCCGGTGGCTTTTTT
>JASJGV010000117.1:0-3623 GCA_033791325.1 Desulfobacterales bacterium
ATGAATCCGAGAAAGAATCCAGGAGTCAGAATACAGAATCTTTCTGTTTCTTCATCTTTTCAAATTCAAAATTCGATGTTGGACGTTCGATGTTCATTCGATCTCCAGCACTAAATTTTAGTCCTTTGAAGAAATTCTGTATTCTATAGATCCAGGTTCCCTGTTTTCCAAAACTCACGCGGCATATGGATATTGCCCGGCATCACCGGTTCTTTTGCCCAATCCAAAAGCTTAGTTCCCGCGTAGTAGTAGATGTTCGGTTTGGTGTTAATTTGAGGGGCCAGTATCTGTATCAGCTTCTCTTTTTCAAAGAGTTGACTGACCTGTGATTCAGGGTCGTTTAAATCTCCAAAAACACGTGCTCTGGTAGGGCATGTTTGCACACAGGCAGGCTCTTCGTTCCGCTTTATGCGATGTTCGCAGAAGTCACACTTGTCGGCAATTTTTTTGTCGGGATGACGATACCGGGCATTATATGGGCAGGCTGTAATACAATTCCCGCAACCGATGCATTTAGTTTTATGAATAACGATAAGACCGTCTGCCTGTTTGTATGTCGCCCCCACAGGGCATGCCGCCACACAGGACGGCTCATCACACTGCATGCATTGCCCCGGTTGAAATTCGCTTTTTTGATTTGTGGTCATATTCTGCAAAGGTCGGATCCAGTTTCTCCAGAAGCCTTCCGGAACATCGTTTTCAACTTTACAAGCAATCATGCAGGCTTTGCAGTCAATACATTTGGAACCGTCGATAACGATCCCATACTTTATGGGCGTGCTTTGTTTCATGCTCAATTCCTTCCATTCTTCATTACAAGTCAACCACCGCCCCTAAAAAGGGTGGTATGATAATGGCCCCTGAAAGGGGTTGATATCTCTCGCAGAGACCGCAGAGTCACTGAGATATCTTTTCCTTTTCTTTTGAGTGGGAAAGAAAAGGAAAACTCCTGACGCTACGCGTGTAAAATTCCAATTTTTTACCAAGCATGATTTGTCTTTCATAATATGTTTTTTCCCATGAGGGGGCTCTCTGTGCCTCTAACGAAGTGGGCGAGAGAAATATTATCCCTCACATATCCGCAAAGCTAAGCTTGGACCTTCAGCTGAGTTGAAGGTTTAAACGTTTAATCAGACCGGCCGAACGGTGACAAATGTCTCGTGCATAGCCATATTGCCCGAAATTTTATCCGCATGATCTTCCAGAACATCGGCAATACAGGCGCCTTTACCGAAGATGTTGGACAAGCCCTTGGAAATAGCGCCGAATCCTGAATCCATGTATACGGTATCCGGACGTGTCTCTTTTGTAACCCTGGCTTTCAGGCGGCCTCTACCCGCAGGGCTTGCGACCTCCACCTGATCCCCCTGCCGAATTCCGAGCGTGCCTGCCGGTTTGGGGTGTATCCAGAGGCTGTTTTCCCGTTGCAGCTCACAGAGCAGAGAATTGTTGGTGCTGGCACTCTGGGTAATAAAGGCATTCCGCCCCACCACCATCCGGAAATGATCTCTGGGTACACGCTTTGGCGAATGGTATACCGGCATGGGGTCTATGCCTTTGTCTTGGTAGCGTGAGTTGTAGATCTCGATCTTCTTGGAACGTGTCTTGAAAGGTTTTCCTTCATGGATGCCGTAAGTGGGGCCAACTATATTATAGACACCGTCCTGTTTAATGGCTTGTGCCACTTCGGGTAGCTTCTCGAGCTGGGTTTTCCTGAAGTCTTCTATGGTAAAATCGAAAGACGCTTCCAGATCCAGTCGTTTGGCCAGCTCTTTTACAACCCAGAACACTGGTTTGGATTGGAACATGGCGGGTACAATCGGGTCACGGGTAATCACCCCGGAGCAGGAGGATGAAGCCAGGAATGCCGAGATGGGATCCTTTCTTTCAAGATAGCTGGGAGCCGGTAGAACCAGGTCCGCCAACCAGGCTGTATCGCTCATAACGATATCGACACTCATCATGAAATCCAGTTTGTGGATCATTTCAATGGTCTTGTTGCGGTTAGCACCGGTCTGCACTGGATTGGTTTTGTAGGTGAACCAGCCCTTTATCGGGTAGGGTCGGCCTTCGATGACGGCATCACGGGTATGTTTGAAGGAACCTTCTTCGTCGAACATCATCTGGGATCTGCCGGCATCAACCCTGTCCTCCGGATTGCTTTCATAAAACGGCGCATCGTGGTAAATGGAGCCGGTTTTGATTTTCTTGGGTACAATCAGACCGCCTTTCCGATCCCAGTTTCCCAAAAGCGCATTGACGATAGCAAAAGACCGGCGTATTTGAGTGGAATCCGTGTAATCCGAACTGCGGCGGCCGGGGTAAACCATAGCGGCGGGCGCAGCAGCAGCAAGTTCCCTGGCCATCCGGCGAATATCTCCGGCCGGAATTTCCGTTTCTCCTTCGGCCCACTCGGGTGTGTATTGGGTGACATGGGTTTTAAATTCTTCGAAACCGTTTGTCTTCTCGGCAACGAACTTTTTGTCATAAAGGTTTTCCGAGACAAGGACCTGGGCAATGGCGAGAAAAAATGCCATGTCGGTGCCGGGTTTGATGGCATACCATTCATCGGCCAGAGCTGCCGTTTTTGTAAACCGTGGGTCCAGAACGACCAGTTTGCTGCCACCTTGCATGGCGGTCATTAAATCCATGCTGTCGGGTGTCACCAGTGCTTCGAAGCGGTTGGCACCGGGCATTATGATGTACTTGCTGTTCAGCACATCGGGTGTGGGAACCACGCCAAATGTGTCCAGAAAGGCGCGGTTTCTGCTCAGGAGGCAGTTCGATTCATGGGAAATGACATTGTATGACCCGTAGGCTTCTGCGAAGCGGTGCACGAATGTAGACTGCATATCGGTACCCGCCATGAAAAGGAAGCCGCAGCGGGTGTAGGCTTCACCGATGCGCTCCATCTGTTCTGCTGCGTGGTCCAGTGCCTGATCCCAACTCAAACGTTGCCACTTGCCTTCTCCCCGCTCTCCTTTTCGCAACAGGGGGTATTTCAAGCGGTCCGGGTCATAGAGCTGTTTGACGCCCGCATTTCCTCTGGCGCACAGCATGCCACGGGATTTGAGCGATTTCGGGTTGGGATCCAGTTTTTTTATGACACCATTTTCCACTCGCGCAATCAGTCCACATTTGTTGAAACACATGTCACAGGCTGAAAACATTTTATAGGCTGCCACGTCTGTGCCTTCTTCTTTTCCGGACACCAGCGCATATAAAACCCGGGAAGGCCCACCCACCGCTGCAGCGGCTGCGGCCGTACCGGACAACTTCAGGAAGTTGCGTCGAGAAATCACTTGTTTGTTTGAAGAGGACATTTTATTCTCCAGCTTAGAGCTCCTTTATGGATTTTTGGAAAGGGTCGTTCCACATCCCAGTTTTTTAAAACGGCCCCGCACCTCGATGGGATCGCCCTCATACCCCAGGGCCTTGTAGTCGATGTAATTGGTTTTGCCGATCAATTCCACCACATCCCGGCCCTTTTGCGCCAGAGACTTAAAATTGATACCTTGGTGAACCAGATCCTTGAAACTGACATCCGGCCTTTGCTGGTGACATTTCCCACAGTAGGGTGCCTGGGCCAGAGACGCATGGCATTCGGCGCAGGACAGGGCCTG
>JASJGV010000118.1:0-5394 GCA_033791325.1 Desulfobacterales bacterium
AACCCTTCGGAATTGACCAGAAAATGAGATAACTGCCTATCAGGATTACCGGAAGAAATCTCCTTAATTCGAACCCAATCGAAATACAAGAGATTACATCATTGCCCGCGACCCCTCCCAACTAGAGGTTCTGTAACATAACAAAATGTATACGTAAAATCAATAAGTTGACATAATCCTATAGAAATCAAAACACTGTCGAAAAATTGAAATACTGATAATTTGTTTTGCTAATCGATACGCCCCTTGGTTGATAAGTTGTTCATCGTTTCCACTGAGAAGATGCCCGTCTCGCAAAAATTATTGAAGAAGTCTAAAGACCAATCATAACTCAGGTAAGGTCTATAACCATTGAGGTGGAAATAACGGATCGTGTCATGCCCGGCGTTGTGAGTATCACCCATTGGTGGGGCCATGAACGTAAAGGTGTTCAGTTAAGCGTTGCTCGGAAAAATCCAGACGTTTCAATAAATGATATTACGGATAACTCCGTTGTCGATAATATATGCGGCAACGGAGTTTTTTTCGGCGTACCGGTTAAAGTCGGTAGACGAAAAACGTGTTGAATGGAAAGTCAAATCATGAAACATAGGTGATCGGTCAGAAAGAACGTTCTAAATGTAAAAACGGGTTGGAGCTTCTAACGGAAATCAAATGCAACCTACCAATATTTCTTACAAATATATAGTCGCTGCAGCCTGTTTTGGAACTCAGGCTGTAGGCGTCGGTCTTTTCATCAGCTATGGTGTATTTATTAATCCCCTGATCGAAGAATTCGGCTGGCCCCGTGCCGCTATTTCGGGAGCCTCCTCCCTATCGTTCTTTCTTATGGGGCTTTTAGGAATTTTTGTTGGGCGGTTGAACGACAAAATAGGCCCCAGGAAGGTGATGTTTGTCACCAGCTGTTTTATCGGGTTAGGTTTTTTTCTGACTTCCAAAACCCAATCTATCTGGCAATTATATCTGTTTTACGGAATTTTAGTTGGGATCGGTATGAGTTCCATTGATGTAATAGCGTTATCCACCACGGCTCGCTGGTTTGTAAAAAGAAGAGGACTCGTCACCGGTCTGGTCAAAGTGGGAACCGGCGCAGGGCAACTAGCTGTACCCCTAACAGCCAGTTTACTTATCACTGTCTTTGGCTGGCGAATCTCTTTTATGGTCATCGGAATTTTCGGGATGATATTACTGGTACTGATCAGCCGACTTCTTCGACGCGATCCTGAAGAGATGGGACTAAATACCAAAGAAAAAGCCACCTCAAAAGTCGATGCTAAGGCATTTAAAGGCACAGATATTTCCTTTGGCCAGGCCATCCGTACTCATCAGCTCTGGTTATTATTTATTGTTAATTTTGCAGTGGTTTATTGCCTTTTGATCGTCCTGGTGCATATTGTTCCCTTTGCCAGAGATTTAGGCTTATCAGCAACTAAAGCAGCAGGTGTGCTCTCCACCATCGGCGGCGTCAGCATGCTGGGACGATTTGCTACAGGTCTTTTTATAGACCGGTTTAACAGTCGGCTGGCCATGATATTTTGCTTTGTGCTGCTCATTTCCACGCTCTTGTGGCTGCAGGTTGCTGATGAACTCTGGATGATTTATCTGTTCGCAGCCTGCTACGGTATCGCTCATGGAGGCTTTTTTACCGCTATTTCACCGATTGTGGTTGAATACTTTGGTATCGGCTCCCATGGTGTGCTTTTTGGTGCTATTGTTTTCAGTGGATGTTTTGGTGGATCGGTGGGTCCTATTTTGGCGGGACATATTTTTGATGTCACCGGCAGCTACAGTCTTGCCTTCTGGATCAGTATTGTTATTGCACTCCTGGGATTAGGTTTCATTCTGTTACTAAAACCCATTCGGAAATGCGGTAACGTTCAAATTCGAACTACCGAATGAAATCTTCATAATTCGAACTCTGTCGAAATATAGGTGATTACATTACACCCTGAAATACGCCTCAGGTGAAGATTGTGTAACATAGTAGAAAATATTATATAATCAGCAAGTTGACACAATCCCGGTGAAATCTAAATGTAGTCATGAGGTCAAAATAGCGGCGATTTAAATCGTTAATCAAAAGGTCCATAAGCCAGCCGGCTATCTGTGCGAAAGATGATTTCATCAATGATGTAATTGTAATTACGCAGCGTATTTTTTTTTAGAATTTGCTTTGTGATAATCGATAAAATTTTGAGCAGCCTGATTTGTTTTCATGGTGTACCTCCCTAATTTAGGTTATAGTGGTTTTGCCCATACGGGCCAAGTTTAATGTTATCATTGTTATTCAAGGTAGTTCAAGGTTGAGATCCCAAAGCTGTATATAAGGATTCTATAATGGGTGTTAGTCTAAGACCTTTCATTATTGATGATGACGATACCGTCCATAAAATTTCATATACGCTGTATAAGCGGCTTGTAGGCCAAGATCCTGGAGAGCAGTTAAAACGCTATGCTGGTCGGCGGATACGATATGCTTTGATCGCAGTAAAAATGAAAGACAGGAAGCCTATAGATATTTTGCATACTGAGGAGGGCTTCTTCACATTCGATTCAGATGGCAAATTGGACCTGTCCAGTAGGAAAGAGGAGATCAAATTGGTCTTTGACAGTCTGACCCCACATACATCGAACAAGTCCTCGAACCGGGTTGTCGATGCAAGGCACCATTTTGCGAAAAAGAAATATGAAGGCAAATATACATGGAAGCCAACCCCTCAAATAGCGGAAACAATTATTAGGATGATATTTGGCAAATAAATATGAAGAAAGAACCCATCATAGAAATGATGCAAAGAGTTCTCAAAACCGATGCCGAACTGGAGTTCCTTACGAAATTAGATATCTCGGAGCTTGAAATTCTTATTGCCTGTATCCGTGATCGTGTTGAAAACCGATCACGGGGTTCTTGAGAAGGGGGGCGATTACACTAAATTTCCCCCGTAGCGCCTTCAAATTCCGAAATTCATCATACCCCATATCTTGTGGTTCCAATAAAATTAGTGGGTTAAACTACTTAATCATAAAACCTTCAAAATCGAAGAATCTCTGAATTTGTTGTAATCTTTAACTTCCGAATCAATTGCCGCCTAATAATTTGCATTCCAAATCTTCGATTATTTACCATTTGACAATTGATGTCTTGAGAAAGAGGTTCGTAACATCTCCATATTCTAAGATTTGTATTAATGTATCAACTATGTTAAAAGGGTTACATCACCATTTTAAATTGAAGCCGTTTCAATTCTCCCCATTCTTCCTGCGTGAATAAAAAGATTTTTATGTTTTCACGATATTAAAATTTTGAATACCATTTGTATCCTTAATATCATCAATATTTCAGTATAATGCAAGTAAGGGGAAATAGGTAATATTTGATGCAGAATACTCGATTCATAATTGGAGTCGACGACATGAGCATTCGAAAGTATTGTTTTATCCTTCTCGCTACATTTAGTTTTGTCTTTTTTTATTGAACCTCTGCGTTCATGCGCCCCTCTTGGTGCGCCAAGAATTTGCAGATAACTGCCGTGCGTTTCATGGCTCTCATACAACTATACGTTTTATAGCAGCATTATCAGGCGAAAGTCGCCGTTATGCAGATAAATAAATTTGCAATACGGCATACCATTAATCATTTTATAAGGAGGTGTAGATATGCAACAAATTAATCATTATGTAAATCAATTGCTCAATGGTGACATCTCCAGACGTGGCTTTATACAGCGTTTGAGCGCTCTGGGCCTGTCTTTGACCGCCATCGGCGGTATTCTTCGATCGGCTCCGGTGGTTGCCGCTCAATCGCCCAAGTACGGCGGACTATTGCGGGCCGTGCATTCCGCCCAAAGCCCCAACGATACCCTCGACCCTCAAATGGCCACAGCCGGGATCGATGCCTGTAGGGCTTTCCAGTTTTACAACTCACTGGTTTGGGTAAACGAAAAATTGGAACCGATTCCGGAGCTGGCCGTGTCCTGGGAGACCAAACCAGGGGCAAAGGAGTGGCACTTTAAGCTGCGCAAAGATGTTGAATACTCCAACGGCAAAAAATTCACCTCCGCCGATGTGATCTATACCATGTCCCGCATTATTGCCAAAGATTCCAAATCACCAGCAAAATCACTTTTCGGTAGCATAGAGGATATGAAAGCCGACGGCGATCACGGTGTAACCTTTTTCCTGAAAGACGGTAACATGGATCTGCCCAGTTACTTTACCGATTACCACACCTGTATCGTCCCCGAAGGGTTTACCGACTTTAACAACCCAGTGGGCACAGGGCCTTTTGTTCTGAAAGAATTTGTCCCGGGCGTTCGTTCTCTGGCTGCACGCAAAAAAGATTATTTCAAAAACGGCCAACCCTACGTGGACGAGTTGGAGTGGTTCGCCATCACTGATGCATCCGCCAGGGTCAATGCCTTGATGTCTGGGGATGTACATATGATCCTCGAACTGGACCCCAAAGCCCTCAAGAGTATTGAGAAAAAGCCCGATATCCAGGCCGTAACCACACCTGCCGGACAGTACATTGATATCGTAATGATGTGCGATCGCGCTCCCACCGACAATAATGATCTGCGTCTCGGCATGAAATACCTGATCGATCGTGAGAGGGTTGTCAAGTCGATTTACAAAGGCTTCGCCTCCATCGGAAACGACACACCCGTTGCCCCCACAGACCCTTTTTACTGCGACCAAATGCCGATTCGTCCCTTTGATCTGGACAAAGCCAAGTATCATATTAAAAAGTCAGGAGTGACCGAGATTGACCTGCACACGTCGGAGGCCTGCGGCACCGGCGCCGTGGAGGAAGCCTTGATGATACAGCAAATGGGGCAAAAGATCGGGTTCAAGGTCAATGTCAAACGCGATCCTGCCGATGGCTATTGGGACAGCACATGGATGAAATTTCCCGTACATATGTCTGGCTGGAGCGCAAAAGCCACCGCAGATATTATGCTGAGTATCTCCCTTGAATCCAAAGCACCCTGGAATGAATCCCAATGGAAGAATGAAGCATTCGATAAGCTGCTCGCGGGCTCAAGGATAGAGGTCGATAAGGCCAAAAGAAAAGCGAGGGATTGCGA
Organism: Desulfobacterales bacterium; assembly: GCA_033791325.1. Lineage (GTDB taxonomy): Bacteria > Desulfobacterota > Desulfobacteria > Desulfobacterales > B30-G6 > B30-G6. The sequence goes on from JASJGV010000118.1 coordinate 5,088, forward strand.
AATGCAGCAGCTACTCTATGATACCGGTGGTATCATCATTCCGGCTTTCAATAACTTTATCGACGGCATTGCTTCGAATGTCAAAGGATTGGTACCGCTGCCCCTGGCCGGCCTCGGCGGTCTGAGATTCCATGAAACCGTCTGGCTGTCATCCTGATCCGTTGACAACAGCCTACTTGAATCGATAAAAGCCGGCGACTCCGGGTCCGTCGAAAAGGTGACACTAAAGGACTAATCGGTTATAATTATAGAGTGGACGCATAAACGTAAAATTTCTTTTTATATCAGCATGATAAGATAAAATACC
>JASJGV010000119.1:0-13305 GCA_033791325.1 Desulfobacterales bacterium
ATAAGTCCCAATACAGCTGCTACTGCACCACCGATTAACGTTTTCATGAATTGTCACCCTCCTTTAATATCCATTAGTTTTAGCTTCAATATATCTATAAGGCCTAGTTTAAACCAAAATGCAAGTAATAAACGACATATCAGATGGTTATTATGCATTTCTTCGTGGTTTTAAAAAATAAAAAGTAGCATAATGAATGGGGTAACGCAAGGGTATTTTTCAATTTAATCGGAGTGTGTGGATATGACATTCTCTTTTTTAGATATTGCAAAGGTTCAGCTGTTTTGTTATTTTTCCATTCAGCATGTCCCCATACACGGTGCAGGTAAACCCAAACATTGCATGTATTCCCACGGCCATGGCCCAGGGATATTGATATACCCACCAGGAAAGCAATAGGTGTTATGAAAAAAGGACAGGACAAAAACAAATCACAATCAAAATCTACTTGGCGCAGGATGGCTGATGCTCTCCTCAAAGGCACCCATCAGCATTATTTGTGCTACCTTCCGGCACACAAGGGCCTGTTTTCATCCTGGCTTTTGAAACGGTTTTTTTCCGGAATTAAGAGCAATCAGCAGCAGATTCAAATACTGAAAGATATCCCGGAAAATGCCACGGTCGTTTATCTGAACAAGTTTCAGAGTTATTTTGAGTTTTTGTTTTATCATACGCGCTTTTCCGAAAACAAACGACCGGTTCCTGAACTGGGGTTCAATTACCACACTCTGATTTTTCAACCGCTATCACGGTTGCTGCGTGTTTTATTTGCCAGGTTTGATTTTCTTATCCTGAAATGGAAACTACCCAACCCCTACCGTGATGGGTATTTTCATAGTGAGCTGTCCCGGGGGAAAAGTGCTTTTCTGTCTCTGGTTGATAAAAAGGGGTTTTATAAGCGCTTTGTCAAGGCACAATCCGATCCAATTTATCACCTGATTGAATTACAGAAAAAATTGGATCGGGATATTTATATAGTACCCCTCTTGATGTCTTTTGGGAAAAAGCCATTCCGCTCGATTCCAACTATCTTGGACATTCTACTGGGACCTGAAGCCAAACCCGGTGTTGCGCGCAGGTTGACAACCTTATTTAGAAACCCGAAAAAAATATTTTATGAGGTTTCCAAGCCGGTGAGCCTGCGGCATTTTTTGGAAACCCCGGATGTCATTGACATGTCGATGGATCATCAGGCACTTGTGCTCAGACGGAATCTTCTGCTCCAGATCAACAGACACAAGCAAAGTATTACCGGGCCCATGAAAAAATCCATGGAAGAGTTGAAAGAAAGTATCCTGACAAGTGATCGCCTGAAAGACTATCTCGATGAACATGCCATAAAACGCGATCTCCCGATATCCAAGATCCGCAGGAAGGCAGATTCCTACATCGACGAAATTGCATGTAAACAAAACCCGGGGCTTATCCGGTCTGCTGAAATAGTAATCGGGTGGGTCCTGAACACGATGTTTCAAGGGATATCCTACAACGAAGAGGAATTGCAGCACATCAAGGCGATATCACAAAAAAGACCGATTGTTTTTGTGCCCTGCCACAAGAGCCATGTTGATTACCTGATGTTACCGTATTTAATGTACCGCAACAACATGGCGGTTCCTTATATCGCAGCAGGCGCTAACCTTTCATTCTGGCCTATCGGCCCCATTTTCAGGGCCCTGGGCGCTTTTTTTCTCAGGAGAACTTTTCGGGGAAATGTCCTCTATTCCAAAGTCTTTTCCGAATATATTCACCAGGTGCTTTTAGAGGGTTACAATATAAAAATATTCATAGAGGGTACCCGCAGCAGAACCGGCAAGCTTATCATGCCGAAGCTCGGATTTCTTTCGATCCTTATGAATGCCTATAAAAACGGGGCTTGCGACGACCTTGTTTTTGCCCCCATCTATATCGGGTATGACCACGTCCTGGAAGAAAAGTCCTATCTGCACGAAATCGAAGGCGGCAAAAAGGAACCGGAAAGTTTTTTACAGGTTGTCAGTGCTAGAAAATTTTTAAAGAACCGTTACGGCAAGATATATATCAAATTCCATCCGACCATTTCGCTCAACAAGCTTCTTGAACAGGAGGGTACACGTTTCGATGAAATGCTGACCAAGGACCAGAATGCTTTGTGCCGCAACATGGGGCACCGCATCATCAATGCCATCAATACCGTGACTGTAATCACACCCCACGCACTGGTAGCCAGCGTTCTTTTGAATACCTCCAAGGAACGGCTGTCCTATCACGATTTACTGCGACACGTAGAGGTATACCTCCAGCATGTCACACTGCAGAATGCAGATATCACCGATACCCTGGTAATGGATCACACCCATGCGGTGGAGAATGTCCTCGAGGATTATGCCGGTCGAAAATTGATTGAAAGAATCGACGAAAACAAGGATGGCCCACTTTCCGAAGCCATATACAAAGTCAATGTTTCAAAACGCCCTGTCCTGGAATACTACAAAAACAACTGTATATCCTTTTTTGTGCCGGCCGCTTTTACCGCTCTGGCAATTCTGGAGAAAGACGCTTTCCAGTTTTCTGCATCGGATCTGCAGAAAGTTTACTTGTTTTTGCAGGATTTCTTTAAATACGAGTTTGCCTTTGACGTGGACAAGGCAACGGATTTCTATCTTCGGAAAACCATCAAGTCGTTTATAGACGACGCCATTATCATCCCACATCCAACACTCCCGGAAACCTATAATATTACCTCGGCTGGTTTTAGAAAACTGAAACATTATTCCCAGTTTTTAAAAACCTATTTTGAGTCTTACTGGATCGTCCTCAATTATTTCCGCAGAAACCCCCAAAACGGAATTTCTACCAGGGATAAGGTTAAGAAAATACAGACATATGGTACCCGGTTATACAAAAACAAAGAAATAGACTTGATCGAATCGTTGTCAAAAATCAATTATTCGAACGGGATCAATTTTTTTACTACCCATAGAGTGAAGGGCTCAGAGGACGGTGAACGTATTGAATTTTACACAAACATCATACAAAATTACCTGAACCGTATCAATCACTAGACAATATGAAAGCACTGATTCTCGCTGCCGGTTTTGGCAAGCGTCTTGAACCCTATACAAGCCACACACCCAAACCGCTTTTCAGCATATCGAATCAGCCATTGCTGGACAGGGTTATTCGCTTGCTGTCATCGGCCGGCATTTCCTCTGTCATGGTGAACACCCATCATCTTCACCACAAAATTGAGCGCTATCTGATATCCCAATCATATTCCATCCCCGTTACAACGCGGTATGAGCCAGAAATCCTGGGTACGGGCGGTGCCATTAAAAACCTATCTGATTTTTGGGACGATGAACCCTTTATGGTAGTCAATAGCGACATTCTGTTCGATACGGATCTTAAAGCGCTATGCCGCTACCACCTGGAAGGGAGTTCCATCGCAACCCTCATGCTGTACGATAACCAGACATTCAACCAGGTATGGGTTGACCCGGGAAATTGTATTTATGATTTCGATCCTGGCCCACCACCTCATGAAACCGGTAATAAGCAGTTAACCTTTACGGGGGTTCAGATCATTCATCCGGAGATCCTGGACTTCATACCAAAAAATCGATTCTACAGCATTATCGATGCCTATAAAACAGCCTTAGACGAGAAAAAAAAGATCCGGGCCTATATCCCGGATCGACTTGTCTGGACTGATATCGGCTCCCCGGATCGATACCGGGAGGCAGCTTGCCGGGTCATGAGCCGGGAGGCCTTTTCCCGACTGACCCGTCCAAACGGATCCCCAGAGATACACATGCAAAAACTGGCCGGAGACGGATCCGATCGATTATGGTATCGGGTCACGACAGGAGATGCCAGCATTATCATGGTGGAGCATGGCATCCGGACAGGACCGGAAACAGAGGAAGTCGATTCATTTATCCATATCGGTAAGCACTTGTCTACCAAGGGTGTGGCCGTACCTGCCATAATACTGTCGGATCCATTTGCCGGTCTTGTCTTTCTTGAAGATCTGGGAGATCTTCATCTTCAGGAATGGGTGCTGCAGAACAAAACAGATACCGGATTAATTATGTCCCTGTATCGTTCGATCATCGATCAGCTTATCCACATGGCTTTGCCCGGCAAGGAAGGCTTCGACCCTGGGTGGACCTGGCAGAGCGCCACCTATGATCACACGGTTGTTCTTGAGAAAGAATGCCGTTATTTTGTGGAAGCTTTTTTGAATCAATACCTGGGTATGGATGTCGGCTATGAGGATCTTGAAAGCGAGTTTATGATTCTCGCAGCAAATGTTGCTGACTGTACAGAGGTTGGATTTATGCACAGGGACATGCAGTCCCGCAACATCATGGTTCATCAGAAGCGTTGTTTTATGATCGATTATCAGGGAGGAAGGACAGGACCCCTGCAATATGATCTGGCATCCCTGCTACTAGATCCCTATGTTGATCTGTCCACAAAAATCCGGAACACACTTTATACATATTATGTTGAACAATATTCATCACGTGTTGTTTGTGATAAAACAGCTTTTCAAAAAGGGTTTGAAACCTGTGCCATTACGCGAAATCTGCAGATCCTGGGTGCTTTTGGACATTTGTCCAGAAATAAAGGCAAACACTACTTTGAAGCATACATACCCGGGGCGCTCAAAATGCTTGGTCAAAATCTTGATCAATATCATGCCAGAAATCGTTTGCCTGGTCTGCGTAAGATAGCTCAAGAAGCAGTAAGCTATAAGCCTTAAGCAGTAAGCCATAAGCAGCTTATAGATTGCTGCTTTTGGCTTACTGCTCAAAAAAGGAGACATCCATGTCCAAAGTCAATGTTATGGTAAACGGCTTGCCTGGTAAGGTCGCCAAGGTGATTGCCCGGCATATTGCTTCTGACCCGCGTTTCACTCTGATCCCCTATTCGCTTACAGGTCCGGAAATCAGTACAGAAAGCTGTCTTTCAGACGGTATAGAGTTCTGTCTCATCCGACCTGAAGCGCGTCGGAAAGTGATGGATGACATCATCACGTCATATGGTCAACCCATTTGTATCGACTTTACTCACCCGTCAGCGGCCAACGACAATGCTCAATTTTATTGTGAGTGTTCCATTCCCTTTGTGATGGGAACCACCGGCGGGGATCGGGAGGCATTGTTGGCAACCGTGGAAAGCTCAGACGTGGCCGCGGTGATTGCTCCCAATATGGCCAAGCAGATCGTGGGGTTTCAAGCCATGATGGCATGGGCGGCCGATACATTTCCTGATTTATTCAATGGGTATGCCATCCATATGCGCGAAAGCCATCAAATGGGTAAAGCTGATACGAGCGGTACTGCCAGGGCCATGGTGGGATATTTCAATAAGCTTGGTCTCGGGTGCTCGGCGGAAGATATTAAGCAGGAGCGTGACCCCGAAAAACAGACTGTTGAGTGGGGGATCCCAGCGGAACATCTTGAAGGTCACGGCTGGCACACATACACACTGACTTCAGGTGATCAGACTGTCAAATTCCAGTTCACCCACAATGTGAATGGTCGGGAGATTTATGCCGGCGGCACCCTTGATGCGGTGATGTTTCTTTACGAAAACATTCAGCAGGGGGTTCGGGGGAAGGTTTTCAGCATGATGGATGTTTTAACGGGGCAGAACCGGTCTTGATCTTCCTCAACCCAGACTGATCGGTTGAAGGGAAATCAGCTTTGGTTTGTCAGCCAATAGAAAAATCTTCTATCACAAAAACACGAAAACGAATCATGAAAAATATTGTTCCTATGATTTTATTTCAGCGATAATAGTAGCGGCGGCTTCCATGGCCTTGTCAAGATTTTCCGGGTTGGGACCGCCGGCCTGTGCCATATCGGGTCTTCCACCACCACCACCACCGACAATTGCGGCCAATTGGTTGACTATTTTGCCGGCATGAAATTGCTTTGTCAGGTCACCTGTAACAGCGGCTAACAGTACTGCTTTGGATTTGGAGCGGCTCCCCAGGACAACGACACCTGATTTAAGCTGATCCTTGAATCGATCTGCCAGATCACGGAGGGCTGCCGGGGATTCTACATCCACTATTTTAGATAATAATTTAATTCCGTTAACAGTGATTACATCATCTATAACCTTAGATGTTTCCTGGCCCAGCAATTTTGTTTTGAGTTGGTCAATTTCTTTTTCAGCTCCTTTAATTTGCTCCAATAGCCTTTGAATTCGTCGGGGGACGGCATCGGGCTGATCTTTCAGCACTCTGGCAGCCTCCTGGACTACGTGGGCGGTCTTCTGCAGATGGCTCAATGCGGCTTCACCTGTCAAAGCCTCGATTCTGCGAACACCCGAGGCAATACTCGATTCACTGACAATTTTGAAAAGCCCTATATTACCGGTCTGCCCTGTGTGGGTTCCGCCACACAACTCCATACTGAAATCGGCCAGGGAGACCACCCTAACCCTGTCACCGTATTTTTCTTCAAAGAGAGCGGTCGCACCTGAATTGAATGCATCTTCCGCATCCATTTCGTCGGTTTGAACCGGTACATTGTCCCGGATTCTTCTGTTCACAATAAACTCTATTTCATCTAATTGATCCGGATCAACCTGTGAAAAATGAGTGAAATCAAACCGAAACCGGTCTGAAGCGACAAGCGACCCCGCCTGTTTGACATGTTCACCTAAGACCTTTCTCAAGGCATGATGCAGAATGTGAGTGGCCGTGTGGTTTGCGGCAGTGGCATTTCTTTTTATCCTATCCACCGATAGTATAACCGTTTCGCCCCGTTGAACTTTTCCTGAAAGAACCTTGCCTTTGTGGATTAAGAGCCCGGTGGGGTCTTTGATTGTATCGGTCACTTCCATTAAAAAAGCATGGCCGTTGTTTGATGTGGTGATGGTGCCGGTGTCACCGGTCTGGCCACCTGATTTACCGTAAAACGGGGTTTTATCCGTAACAAGTTCTATCTCCATACCCTCTTCTATTGATTCCACTTCTTTACCGTTTGAAACCATGACGAGGATGGTGGCGTCCAGGGTATTCTGATCATAACCTAAGAACTCGGCTTTAACACCTTTGGCGGAAAGTTCCCGGTAGGCGTTGCCAAGTTCCGAGAACGGTGTCACAATGCGCGATTTTTCCCGCTGGACTTCCATGGCGGACTCAAAACCATCCATATCAAGTACCATCTTTTCATCCCTGACGACATCCCTGACAATGTCTACGGGAAACCCATATGTGTCGTAGAGTTTAAAAATCACACTACCCGGCACACGATTGATCCCCTTGGCCCGCAAGTCGGAAAGTGTGTCATTCAGGAGGTTTAACCCAAAATCGAGCGTCTCTGAAAAACGGGTTTCTTCGTTGTGGATAACATTGGTGATAAATGCGCTGGAGGTCATAAGCTCCGGGTAGGCATCTTTCATGATGTCGAAGACCACACTTGCGGTAACATCCAGAAACGGCTTGTTTAGACCCAGGTTTCTGCCGTAACGGATGGCACGTCTCATAATACGTCTCAGGACATAACCCCGGCCTTCATTTGATGGTAAGACACCGTCACCGATCAGAAATGCTGCTGCGCGGCTGTGATCGGCAATAACTTTCATGGCCACATCGTCTTCTGCTGATTCTCCCATCTTTTTCTCGGACAGTTCTTCTGCCTTTTTGATGATGGGCAGAAGCAGGTCCGTTTCGTAATTGGTAGGAACATCTTGAAGGAGGGTCACCATCCTTTCAAGCCCAAGGCCCGTGTCGATGCTGGGTTTTGGCAGTGGTGTCATTTTTCCGGATGCATCCCGGTTGAACTGCATAAAAACGAGATTCCATATTTCCAGATAGCGGTCACATTCGCAGCCTACACGACAATCGGGCCGGTCACACCCATAACTTTCGCCCCTGTCCAGCAGCAACTCCGAACAAGGGCCACATGGGCCAGTGTCCCCCATCGCCCAGAAGTTGTCTTTTTCGCCGAATCGCACGACCCGTTCCTCGGGGAGACCGATACGTTGTCGCCAGAGATCGTAAGCTTCATCATCGTCGAGGTAAACAGATGCGTACAGCTTTTCCCCGGGAAGTCCGTATCCATTGGTCAATAGATCCCAGGCAAAGTCGATGGCTTTTTCCTTGAAGTAGTCCCCAAAGGAAAAATTTCCCAGCATTTCAAAAAAGGTATGATGACGCGCGGTATAGCCGACGTTTTCCAGATCGTTATGCTTGCCACCTGCACGGACACATTTCTGTGATGTCGTGGCGCGAACATAGCCCCTTTTTTCCTCGCCCAGGAAAGCACGCTTGAATTGTACCATGCCGGCGTTTGTAAAAAGAAGGGTTGGGTCGTCCTGGGGAACGAGGGAGGAACTCCGGACAACCTTATGGTGATGTTTCTGGAAGTATTCTAAAAATTTTCGTCGCACTTCGTTGCCGGTCATGATCAACTCCTAAACTACATGATTTATTTTCCGTTATTTTAGCTTTGTCCTTTGGGCCAGGTCAGAGATATTCGGATTTAGAACTTATCACACCCTGAATGTGCATAATATTAATCTCTTATAGGATTGAATCCAAACCGGGCCGTTTGGACCCGGGTATCTAATCAGTCGGGGAATCATTTGCTGTATCCGTGACCTTTTTCTTTATAAGACCCACGGAAGTCCGGATGGTATCTGACAATGTTTCTAACAAATCCTTGTTGTCTTGTAAAAATGATTTAACATTTTCACGGCCCTGTCCGATTCGCTCCCCATTGTAAGAATACCAGGAACCGCTTTTATCGATGACGCCTTTTTCCACTCCCAGGTCAACAATTTCTCCTGTTCTGGATATGCCTTCACCGTACATGATATCGAATTCAGCATTTTTAAAAGGGGGTGCCATTTTATTTTTGACCACCTTGACGCGTGTTCGGTTGCCGGTAATCTCCTGGCCGTCTTTAATGGCGGTACTGCGCCTGATTTCAAGTCGTACGGAAGAGTAAAATTTAAGCGCATTTCCTCCGGTGGTGGTTTCGGGGTTGCCGAAGACCACACCGATTTTCATCCGTATCTGATTGATAAAAATCAATGACGTCATGGTTTTACTGATGGAGCCGGTCAGTTTTCGCAGTGCCTGGGACATGAGTCTTGCCTGGAGCCCCATGTGTGAATCACCCATCTCCCCTTCTATTTCCGCACGCGGTACCAGGGCTGCCACGGAATCGATGACGATGACATCGATGGCACCGCTTCTGATCAGCATGTCGGCAATTTCAAGTGCCTGCTCACCTGTGTCCGGTTGTGCCACCAGAAGATCGTCACAGTTTACGTTTAATTGTTTGGCATAGCTTGTGTCCAGCGCATGTTCTGCATCGATAAAAGCGGCAATCCCACCCTGTTTTTGTGCATTGGCGACCGCATGCAGGGCAAGGGTTGTTTTCCCTGAAGATTCAGGCCCATACACTTCGATGACCCGGCCCCTGGGAAGTCCTCCGATTCCGAGCGCCAAGTCCAGGGCAATGGATCCGGTAGAAATTACAGGAACGTCTATAATGGGTTGACTGCCGAGCTTCATGATGGATCCTTTTCCGAACTGGCGTTCTATCTGAAGCATCGCTGTATCGACGGCTTTATCCTTATCGGGTGAGATGGTCATTTTGTCCTCCTGTTTAGGGCTAAATAATTCTATTTTTAATCACGAAAACACGAAATCAGAAAAACACGAAAATAATAATGTTACCTTTCGTGTTCGAATGACCAAGTATCAAATGCCAGCCCTTCACTTCTACTTAGGACTCTGTTTGGATATCAAGGCGTATTTCGCGTAGTTTAGTATATATGGGGCCGTTTTTTTTCAGGTCGCTTTTAAACAGCACCAACCGTTCCACCGCAAACGGATCCGATGCAAACCCTTGATGGATTCGCAAAGCATCCGCCAGGCGTTTCGGATCAATTCGTTTTTTGATGCGACCCATCGTCAAATGCCCCGTGAAGAGACGTCTTTCCGCTATAAATCCCAAGGGCTCCAACGCCTTTTCCACAGACGCCTGTAACTGTCTGAGGACATGGGTCTGACCGGCAACACCGGTCCAGATTATACGCGCTTGCCTTATGCTTGGAAAAACACCCACTCCCCGGGGAACCAGTTCGAAGACCGGGTAGCGTGCAGCAGTTTCTGACAAGGTCCTGCTGACAGCCTTGATCTCGGACGGGTCGATATCGCCCAGAAACGTTATGGTTAGATGCATGTTCAACGGTTTCACCCAACGGATGTCGAACCGGTGGGAGATGAAAACATGCTGCAATTTCCGGAGATCGTCCTGTATATACCCCGGCAGTTCTATTGCGATAAATGTCCTTAGCTTAGACCCCATTCCAAAATGTCATAAATAGCTTAATGCCGAATGAAAACAAAAACCCAATATCAAATTAGTTTTGTTTCTTTATCTTTTCAAATTCAAATTTCGATGTTGGACGTTCGACGTTCGAAGCTCATTTGTTCTCCAACATTAAAACAATTAAGCGTTTTACAATATTCTGTATTCTGACTTCTGTCTCCTGAATTCTCTAGTTCATCTTCTGGGCAATGTGCTTTGAGGCTCTCCCAGCAAGAACTTGCCGGCGGAGATCCGTTTTTTGAGCAGGTCGGCTATCTCTCTCGCCCTGACCATACTTGAAAGGGGAACTGTGGGAATACGTTTGCCTTCCACCTCAATAGCACCGCTTTTAAGCTCCGCATAGCTGACCTTACCGTAATTCTTGGGTTTTCCCTGGGGATAGTCCTTTCCGTAATCGATGACGTGTGTGTACAGGTGCTCATCAGATATAGATGTGTATTGGGCCATCTCTTCATTTAAAATGGGTATGGGTATACCCAGACCAACGGACAAGGAACATCCGTATCCCTGAATGCTGACACCGACAAGCCACTTGGGACGCATCTTCTTGAGATCACCCATGACAAACAACGTGCCGGCCGGTGTTACCGGAACTCCCTTTCGTGTCCGTTTGGCAGAGGGTTTGTGCTGGGTTCCGTTCCAGGTGACAAACCCCTCCGCACCTCCTAAAAAGATGCGTGTGCCTATCCCGATGGTTTTATAGTAGGGATCGTTGAACAGGGGGCTCAACTGACCGGCAGAACAGTAATTGGCATTCCCCATGCGTGGTTTGAGTGCACCCATATAGGTATAAACGGTCTTCTTGGTGGTATTGATGGCACAATTATAGTTTTGATACGCATTTCTGGGGTTGCACAGCATCGCGTTGGGCAGCTTTTTAAGCGTAACTTTCTTTTCGATATTTTTGTTTGGATAGCAGTCCGTGCCATAGGAAGTAGCCTTGAGGTGAACGGCTTTGCCCGCCACCAGGTCTTGAATGACAGGTCCCCCCCCGTAATTGAATTCGCCGGGGTAGACCTTGTTTAAAGGGTCGTCCTCGCACGGTTCTGTTGCACCGATGTAGCAGTCAACCGCCGCGATGCCGCCATATGCGGGCACGTTGTTGAGCCATACCTTGGAGGCTTTAATGCCAGGGGTGGCGTGGCCAAAATTGATAAAGGCACCAGAGGAACACATTGGGGCAAAGGTCCCGGTTGTTACCACATCGACATGTCTGGCAGCATCAACAGGGCCTTCGTCCTTGACCAGACCGATCATTTCTTCGGCGGTTACCACCACAGCATCTCCCGCCTGTATCTTTTCATTAATCTCCTGATATGTTTTGTTTATGGTAAATTTCTTCATGCCCCTTCTCCCACCCGTTCTATTTTATTGGAAATGTTGTTATGGATCCATGATTCATCCCACAAATCAAGCGGATCGACAAAGGTGCCGTTCATCAGGATGCTGTAATGCAAATGGTCTCCTCCGGCAAGACCGGATTTCCCGGTGTTGCCGATGATATCTCCCTTTTGAACCATCTGCCCGACAGGCACGTTGAAGTTGCTGAGGTGTGCGTACATGCTGAAAAGCCCCATACCGTGGTCAATGACCACCAGACGCCCATAAATACCCAGGGTTTTGGCATAGATCACCTTTCCGGAATTTGCAGCCGGGACCGGTGACATTGCTACGGACGCAAGATCAATTCCCAAATGAGTCTGTTTGTCGATTGTCTTACCTTTGTACTGGTATGTCCGCCTATCTCCGAAACCGGATCTTGTGGCTGATTTCGGGAGTCGCAGAAAGGGACCATTCCAGTACATGGCAGGCTCGCTTTGTTGCATCAATTGGTTAAGAACGGCTTTGTTTTGTGCCCGCATCTCCCTGTTGATAAATAAGAATTGGTCCAAAGGGGATTCCATCTTGTGACCCGCCAGATCTTTTTCGAATTCAGGCAGTTTCCCAAGAATGAATTTATCACTTATTCGAATGGTATCCTTCTTAAATTTTTTGGTTTTTATGTAATGGGGAAATCCTACTTTTGTTTGGTTGCCTGCACGATCTTTTGCCAGGAGGTGTATTTCGGTTCCTGAGCGCTGCTGGTTATTTAGCGCAAAAAAAGCGATCTGGCTTTCATCTTTCTTTCCCACATCAGGGTACCCCGGATAAAAGTGATCTGCTACCTGAACGCCACTGGTATCACAAGGCTCGGACAATGCATAAGCAACAGCGTTACTGCCGCCGGGGCTGATGTTGTGAGCGTGGGTCAAAACCCTGACGATGGGTGCCTCAGTATCGATGATGATTTCTTTTTCTGAATAAGTCCGGTTTCCTTTCCCCCATGATTTCCAGGAATAATCCACCGCCATCAATCGAAGCATGGCTTTACCGTCCTTTAAATCAATCTTTTGTGGTTCTATCCTGATACGGATGGATTCGGCCATGACAGAGCCCTTATGCAATATGCCGGAGGCCGGGAAGTGTTTCTCCAGGATGGTTTTCTCTTTCCCATCTTGAAGGATAGCAACCCAAAATCGTCTCAAACCGCTCTTGTGATCTTCAAGGGCAATTTCCAGCCATCTATCCATGCCAATGAACACCGAAGACAGTTCAAGTTTGACGCTGGGCTGCTCGCTCTCCATGCGCAGAAAAACCGTCACAAGCATTGGCAGGAAAACCAGTACACATACGATGGTCACCACTTTGGTGTTTAATCTTTTGTTTTTATCTTTCAATAGGTTATGAACTCCTTTTACGTAGAATATTTCGCCGGAACAATACCAGTTAAATCATGGCTTATCAAGGGCTCTTTTTCGTTTCTTGACTTTTAACCCCATGCACGATAATTATATTTCATGTGATATCAAGCTGTCATTAACCTCTTTCAGCACAAGTTATGCGGTAGGAGGCTGAGAATGTTCCGGGCCCGCTACCCTGAACCATACTTATCGCATAACAGTCTATAGCTTTC
>JASJGV010000120.1:0-4092 GCA_033791325.1 Desulfobacterales bacterium
GGATATGAAGACCTCGGCTTGTGTATATGGATGCCCGGAGTACAGACTTGCTTTATCTGCCTGTGCGGACCTCTATCATTATTACGGTATCCCCATGTGGGGAACAGCCGGGGTGAGTGACTCACACGCGCCTGATGAGCAGGCTGGTATGGAATGGTCCATGTCTTTACTCATGGCCGGGTTGGATGGCGCCAACCTGATTCATGATATTGGTTATATGGGTCAGGGCCTGGTGGGGTCCCCGGCAGCGCTTGTGATGAACGCGGAGATCATCAGTTATGTGCGGCGTGTCATTCGTGGTTTTGATATCGATGCGGAGCATATCGGTATGGATGTGATTCGTCAGGTTGGCCCCCAGGGTGCGTTTATTTCAACCGATCAGACCATGAAGTATTTTAAAAAGGAACACTGGCAGCCCCAACTGTGCAACCGCGAAACCCTCGAGCCCTGGATAGCACAGGGTGAAAAAACATGGGGGCAAAAAGCGGTCAGCAAGGCCATTGATATCATCAAAAACCACAGGGCTAAGGAAATGCCTGCTGATGTTCAGCAATCCCTGGATAAGATTCGGGAAAAGGCATTGGAAACACTGAAGGGTGAGCATATAGAGGCATGATTAAAAATTAGGGTCCGAGGGTTCGAGGTTTCAAGGGGGAGAAGAGTTCCTTGGGTTGACGGAACAGGGACATGCCAGGGGTTGTTTACAGATTGCTGAAAGCAACTTAATTAACGAAAAGTAGGGTTGGAGGGACGGAGGTTTGGAGGGGAAGCCCTTTGTGGCGAACATTCAGCAGCTATATAGCATCCAGGCATCTCAGCGGGGATGTCTTACCTAAAACTTAAAACGGAATTTTTTCAAAAAATTTCTTCTCCATACCCAGGTCAAGTCCTGGCGGACGTACCATCGATTTTTGCTTACCCTTTCTCTGGAACGTATAGAGTTTTCTCTCTTCTCGGATGCGTGTTAACAGGTCACGTTCTTGTGATTGATATTCTGTTTTTTTCGTAAAATTGACATATCGGGCCATACGGAAGGCCGTAATCATCTGGGCGGTGGTCAGGGATCCTGACCATGGAAATGCAGCGCTTCCGGTGCAGAGATGGGAGTCGGATTCGAAAAAGAGTCGCGCGTCCTTGAATCCCGGCAGACCCGGTACCGGGTAAAACAGCGATATACCCAGAAGTGTCGGCTGCCTGGATAGAAAACGTATGTTTTCAATTACGGAATCGGGGGTGTCCTGTTTCAGACCGCAAATGAAATAAGTGATGGAGGGGATGTTTTTGCGGCTCAGGTGACGGAGGACCTCCTGCAGGTGTTCAGCGTCACCCTGGCGATGAGAATCTTTCAGGATAGAAGGAGAAAAAGATGCCATGGAAAGATTGAACTGCCTGAAACCGAGGGTGATGAGTCTGTCCACAGTACCGGTGTCCAGCAACAGGTAGTCCATCCCGTTTTCCGCGCTGAAATCCACCCGGGCAAACTGCTTTCGAATTGCTTTCAGTATGGTAAAGAAATAGTCCTTGTCCAAGAGAAGATTGTCATCTTCGAAGTTGATATGGAGGGGAATATCTTTGGGGAAGGTCTTAATGGCCGATAAAAACGCGTCAACAGGCACGGTTCGAAAGGTTCTGCCATGAACCAGGTGATTGGCGCAGAAACTGCATTTTCGGGGGCATCCCCTGCTGAGGGTCGTTGTCAGCCATAGACCGTTTTTGGAAGACCTTGTGGTTGCAATGGAAAAATCAATGCTGCCAGGGCTTTCAATATGCGGGCCGACACAGCAATCAGGACCCGCGCTTTCTCTAAGAAAGGCTGTCAGGGAATCTTCTGCTTCACCCGTGATAACCGCATCGATACTTTTTTCTGCTATAAAATAATCTGGTAGCACACTGACGCCGGCACCCCCGACATAAACAGGTACGGATGGGTTTTGTTGTTTGAGATGCCTGGCAAGGGAAAGGGTGTCATCAGAATAGGCAAAGGCAAAACAGGAAAGGAAAACAGCATCCGGGTTCTCAGATAGAATGATGCCTGCACTGTCTTCAGGAGAGGGACCAAAGCGCTGGTATCTGGTGAAGAATGCGGTGGGACCAAATTCACCCGGGATCAGATACTTTTTCAGGTGGGAGAGGGCCGGCGGTAATGGCAGGGCTTGCTTGCCCATTCTGGGGAAATGCAGCAACCGGGTGCCCCAGCCCTGTTTTTGTAAAATTTTTTCGACAATTTTTTCCCCTAAAGCCGACAGGCGATGGGTGGTCGTGTAGAAGTCGGAAAGTGATGGAATCGCTATGATTGCTTTAGGTTTTATCATAAAATCTTAATACCATCGGCAATTGAAAAATTCAAACCTGATCATCGATATCCAAAATATCAGAACGGAAGAACCGGGATCTATTAGGTAACCAAAAAAAATATGGAAACCTTTGGAGCCGTGTGACCCATCCGGAACATATTCGTGACAACCCATTTAGTGGTTGATAGAGCTTGACAAAGCAGTACCACGATGTAGTATATAGGAAGCAAGAAAAATTTATATGTAAGGCAATGGCATGGCAGTGAAAAATAATGAAGGATGGCAATATGAACGATAAAAGATTTGTTAGCAGAACTGTCTGCAAGAGAGATGTGACATTTCTTGTCGGTGGGAGAACCTACAATGGTGCCATTGAAAATATGAGTAACTATGGTGCCAGTATCTTGGTGAAGACGCCTGGTTGTGTTCAGAAAGGAGAGATAATCCGTCTTGCCATATCATGTGACGACCAGGAAGATAACCGGGATGCCAGTGTTGTGTGGTCTGAAGAAAGCTCTTTTGGAGCGAAATTCATTTGAGATGCTTGACCAGGACAAGGACAAGGGTAGTTGAGATCATGCTTGCAAACGATTTTTTGCGTGCGATAATCTCCATAAAACCTTGATGATCGGCATATGAAGTGTCTTCAAGTCGGCCGTCGATTTGAAAATCAAAAGTGAGAGCGGCGATGCTGCATTTCATAGGATTGTTCAACGATTTTACTTATTCAACAATTTCAAGGAAATGGCGCCTTTGAGCTTTTCCGGAAGCGGCACTCAAGAGTGTCCGGATGGCCCGGGCGGTGTTCCCCTTTTTACCGATGATTTGTCCCAGGTCTGATTTGTCTACACTCAGTTTCAGCACCGTTGTATGCTCGCCATGTACTTCATCAACCGACACGACCTCGGGTTTGTCGACCAGCGCTTGCGCAATTTTACTGATGAGTTCTTTCATGACATAATCTCCCTTGCCAATTCAACTGTTTTCACCAGATCCATACATAACAGGTCCAAATTTATATAAACAACCATATCATATGATAACCAGATACAGAAAACATGCAATAAAAAAATTGAAACCGGCTTGACAAGTCCTGCAAATGGTTATCGACAACCTTGAGATAATTAGGCCGTGGCGGAAATCTTTTTGAGCAACAAGAACAATAGCTATTCTCTACACGAACCCGCATATCTTGTGAACCTGAAATATTCGGGCTATGGAGGGCAACAACATGAAAGTACTTGTACTATATTATTCGACGTATGGTCATCTTCGCCAAATGGCGGAGGCGGTTGCAACCGGAGTTAATTCGGTAGAGCATGCCGAAGCGGTTTTGAGACGTGTTCCGGAAACACTACCGGAAGTGGTTCTGGAAAAAATGGGTGCGCTGGATGCCCAAAAATCACAGGCCGATGTGCCGGTGGCCACAGTGGAGGACCTGGCATCGGCGGATGCCATTATTTTTGGCACACCAACCCGTTTTGGCAATATGTGTGGCCAGATGCGTCAGTTCCTGGATGCCACCGGTCAGTTGTGGGCCGAGGGAGCCCTGGTGGGCAAGGTTGGCAGTGTTTTTACAAGTACAGCAACACAGCACGGTGGCCAGGAATCAACCCTCCTGACATTTCATGTAACCCTGTTGCATCATGGCATGGTGGTTGTGGGGTTGCCATACGCTTTTCAAGGACAGATGAGACTCGATGAGATAACCGGCGGTTCTCCCTATGGTGCCACGACTATCGCGGGTGGCTCTGGCGAGAGAATGCCGAGCGATAATGAATTGGATGCAGCCCGGTTC
>JASJGV010000121.1:0-4358 GCA_033791325.1 Desulfobacterales bacterium
TGGGCCGGTGGTAAAATTCAAAAAGAAAACATCACTGACGTGCAGTTCGAAGGTGATGTCCGGGCATTGAAGGATATCGAGATCCTTGCCGGTGCCAATTACGGAGAAGACACCATGGGAAAGGATATGCCGCTACCAGGGGAATTGAAATACCTAAGATAATGCAGACACATGCCATCATTGTCAGTGCCGGAAAAGGTGTCCGGATGAATCGGTCAACACCTAAGCAGTATTTGTTGCTGCAGGGAAGGCCTGTGCTGTGTCATACAATCATGGCGTTCAATGAGTGCCCGGAGGTGGATAATATTGTATTGGTGGTGCCGGAGAAGGATATTCGGTACTGCCGGGATCAACTCCTTTCAGGTCTAAATATAGACACACCAGTCAATGTTCTTGCCGGGGGTAATCGGCGACAGGATTCGGTGTTCAATGGCATTCTATCCATTGACGGCCAAGACGGTATCGTGGTAGTACATGACGGCGTGCGGCCACTCATACGGCCGGAGATGATATCACGTTGTATCAACAAGGCCAGGATCACAGGTGCGTGTATTTTGGGTGTTTCGCTGCATGACACCCTCAAAATAGTGAACAACGACAGTCTGATACAAGGAACAATCGCAAGAAAAAGTCTATGGGCTGCTCAGACGCCCCAGGCGTTTCATTATCAACTTATTCGTGATGCACACGAAGCTGCAGCCAATGCAGGATTTGAAACCACGGATGATGCTGCTCTGCTGGAATGGATGGGTTTGCCGGTAAGCATCTTGCAGGGCACGAGAGATAATTTTAAAATCACGACCAATGAAGATCTGGTTTTGGCAGAAGCAATTTTGCCCCAGACCAAGCAGGAGAAATAATGTTACCGTTGTCTGAAATATTGATTGTGGATGATGATGCCGCGTTTCGGGGACTTCTGGAGGAGTTTCTCAACAAACAGGGGTTTCGCGCCTCTGCCGTGAGTGGTGGGGAAGCCGCCGTGAAGCAATTGTCCAAAAGGAAAATCGACGTTGCCTTGCTCGATTTGATGATGCCTGGAATGGATGGTTATGAGGTCATGGACTTTATCAACGATCAAGAACTTGAAACCAATGTTATCGTTATGACCGGTCATGCCACAACGCAATCTGCCGTCACTTCTTTGCGCAAAGGCGTATACGATTTTCTGGACAAACCCTTTGATCTGGAAGTATTGTCCACCACCATTCGGGAGGCCATTGGGAAAAAACGATCCAAAGATGACAAAATAAGAGCCAAGGAAGAACTGGTCAAGGCGTACAATGAAATGGAAGCCGAGATCCGAAACCAAACTGCCGAGATTACGCGGAAGCACGACCAGCTGGATCTTGAAATAAAAAATAGAAATCGTGTTGAAGCCGCTTTTCGAGATAGTGAAATCAAATATAAATCACTGACCGATAATTTGAATGTGGGTGTGTATCGCAACACTGTGGGTGCCAAGGGGCAGTTTATCGAAGCGAATCCGGCTATCGTGCAGATGTTTGGTTATGATTCACGGGATGAATTTATCGCGTTGAATGTTTCCGATCTGTATGAAGATCCATCCCAGCGTTCAAAATTCAGTGAGGGTCTGGCGAAAAAGGGTTTTGCCAAAAACATCGAACTGCGTCTCAAGAGAAAGGATGCTACGCGTTTTGTGGGGGCGGTATCGGCCGTGGCTGTCAGGGACGACCATGGTGATTTACAGTATTATGATGGAATTATAGAGGATATAACCGAGCGGAAGCTTGCGGATGAAAGGCTCATCAGAAACGAACGCTGGTACCGAACCCTTACCCAGATCGGGCTTTCCCTGTCTGCCGAAAAGGACACCAAAAAACTTCTGGAACGGATTGTCATCGAAGCCAGATCTCTCACCAACGCTGACGCTGGGACGCTCTATCTGCTGGATAAGGAAAATCAGGAACTGATATTTGAAATTGTCCAGAATGATTCCATGCAAGTCAAAATGGGTGGCACGAGCGGTGTGGATATTGAATTGCCCAATGTGCTGCTGTTCATCAATGGCGAACCAAATCATGGCAATGTGTCGTCTAAAGTTGCCTTGACCGGGGAGACCATCAATGTGAGAGATGTATACGGGACCGAAAGTGAACAGTTTCCTGGCCCCAAGGAATATGACGCTATATCCGGCTATCATACCAAATCGATGCTCGTCATGCCCCTCAAGAATCATGAAAATGAAACCATTGGGGTCTTGCAGCTGTTGAATGCCAAACACCGGGTAAGCGGTGATGCCATTTCTTTTTCCGAAGAGTACGTTGACCTGGTAGCTGCCCTGGCGTCCCAGGCAGCGGTAGCTCTAACCAATGCTCAGCTGATCGAAAACCTGAACAATCTCTTCTATGCTTTTATTCGGAGCATTGCCACGGCCATCGACGAAAAATCTCCCTATACCGGAGGCCATATCAACCGAGTGGTTCAACTGAGTATGATGCTGGCTGAAAAAGTCAACGAAGACCAAAAAGGACCCTTTAAGGGTTTCCACTTCACCAAAGAAGAGATGGAAGAGCTGCGTCTGTCTGCATGGATGCATGACGTCGGCAAGGTGACGACGCCTGAAAATATCGTCAACAAGGCAAGTAAACTTGAAACTATTTTCGATCGTGTAAATCTGATCGAGACCCGATTTGCCCTGATTGCGTCTGAGATGGTCAATACGCATCTGGATGCCAAGCTCAAGTTGCTGCAAAAGAAGCAGGTCGATCTGTCAAAACTGGGGCAGGACGACCAATCGCTTGCTGAAGATTTGAAGGTCTTGCTTCAAGAACTTGAATTCGTCAAAGACTGTAACAACACCGGCAAACCCATGTCCGAAGAACGGCTCACACGTCTGCGAGATATTGGAAAAAAAGAATACACTTTTCAAAATTCAAAACAACTCTACCTGACCGAGGACGAAATCAAGAATCTGAGTATACGATACGGCAATCTTACGGACGAGGAACGCATGGTTGTTGAGAATCATGCCAACATGACGATCAAGATTTTAAAACAGCTATCTTTCCCATTGAAATTAGAAAAGGTTCCGGAGTTCGCCGGTGGGCACCATGAGAAGTTGGATGGGTCGGGTTATCCATTGGGACTTACAGAAAAGGAGCTTCCGCTACAGACCCGGATTCTGGCCATTGTCGACATTTTTGAAGCGCTGACCGCCCGTGACAGACCCTATCGTGAGCCCATGAAACTTTCCGAAGCCATCAAAATCATTCGGTTTATGAAAGAAAACCATAAAATCGATCCGGATTTGTTCGATCTACTCATCGGAGGCGGCGTCTATTATGAATATGCTCTGGAAGAAATGGATCCCAAGCAGATAGACCTGCCCAACCCTGCTTCATAAAAATTGACAAAAACTCTTGTCAATTTTTAACCTGCGGGCGAAGCGATCTAACCCCATCCGCTGCGTTGCGTACCATTCGCAGTAGTAAACTACGGCTTCATGGTCCGACGCCTTGCGTATGGGGCAACCTCGCTTCGTGAAACTATATGATTAGGCTGTAGGCTTTTCGGTTGCTGCCGGTGGCTGTTGTGCATCGTTTACTGTAGATGCCAGGACTTTCTCAGTCACCACCATTCTTAAAACGAAATCCCCGTCCACTGTCTGCGCCTAACAGTCTAATAGCCTACAGCCTAACAGCCTATGTTCAACAGCCTGACAGCCTGTATCCTGTCAATGACCTTTTGGGGAGAATCGGCATAGGAGAGGCGCCCATCATGCTGAAAAGGTTTAAATCGCTTCTCTTCTTTATAATTCAGGAGGATGACCGGTTTGCTGCATTTCAATGCCAGGGCAATTTCAGATAAGGTTCCCATGCCACCTGGACAGGCCACTACCACATCACTCGAAAGAACATTGATGCAATTTCGGGCGTTTCCCATTCCCGTGACAATAGGTATACGGATGTATTGGGAAGCATGTGTGTGGGTGTTGCCCGGAAGTATACCAATGGTAAGGCCATCCTGATCACTGGCACCTTTTGCCGAGGCTGCCATGACCCCGGTATCTCTTCCCCCGTTTAACAGAATCCAACCTTGTTTGGCGATAAGACCCCCCAGGGTATAGGCATCTTGCTCGTCACTATCGTTTGCAGCGGCGCCGCCCATTATTCCGATAATTAAGGGTCTGTTCATAGCATGTACCTCACCCATGCAGGCTGTAGGTGTTTAGGCTGAAGACTGTTAGGTCTTGTGAGCAGTTTCCAGTTGAATACCAGGACTTTCCTTGACGTTACCATTTAAAATAAACCAACATCCTCATCCACGCTTAGCACCTAACAGCCTGATATGATTGACACTTGTCAATAGAATAAAAGATATCCGCCTTCCTTTACATT
>JASJGV010000122.1:0-3911 GCA_033791325.1 Desulfobacterales bacterium
AGATTGGCCAGCTTTTCCACCTCCGGTGGTAGCAATTCAGCGGAACCTTTTTCAAAGGCGATAACGTCGAGTTTTTCTGAATCCCCTCCCAATAGCGCGCCCAGGGCACGAAAAGGAGCGGCAACAAGCTTTTTGATCAGATTGCCAAACGCCTTCCAGACAAGCTGACCATAACTGAACTTGGGATCTGCCAGGTCACCGCTCACAGGCAGCGCGATATCGATAACGCCGTTGGCATCCTCCAGAATGGCAATCGCCAGATTCAGGGGCAAAGAGACTGCCTCTGGACTCTCTATCTGTTGCCCCAGTTCGATGCGTTCGACAATGATCTGATTATCACCCTTGAGCTTGCCATTCTCAACAAAATACTTCAAATCCAGGGACAACTTTCCGGAATCGATCCGTCGACCCACAAATTTTCCGGAATATGGCGTCAAACGGGTCATTTCCAGATTCTGAAAAAGAACCGTCATGTCCGTATAGGCAGTAGGGTCAAAGACACTGATCTCTCCCTTGATCTTCGATATACCATAATCATTGACCCGGCCATCCAGTTTGACCCGGGCACGGGCGCCCGGTTCCGACGACATCCCGACAATGGATCCGTCCAACTGATGAATTTTTGCTGCGAACCGGGAGGGCAGACTGTAATCGGCAAAAAACAGGCTGCCCTCCTGAACCCGCAGTTTATGGATATAGACCGGAAATACTGGAGCCTCATTATTTTTATCGTCTTCAAGATCTTTCTTTTCCGGTTCGACAGCGTTGCTTTTGAAAGCATGGGCAAGATTGAGGGAACCATCTTCAAGAATTATAAACTGCCCGTCCAAACCGGAAAGTTTCAGATCGCTTACTTCCATACGGTCCGGCTGCAGTTGAAATATGAGATCCGACGTCAGGAAGTACTCCCATCCCAGCAATGTCTTCTCCGATCCCTTCTCCAGGATCTGAAGATCAGCCACATTGAAACCGCCTTTATATAGGATCTTTGGCTGGGTTTCCTTTTCCCGGTAAACAAACTGTCCCCGGGTGGAAATTGTTCCCGAGGCCACGTTTAAGGATGCCTGTGACGCAAGGTAGGCTTCAAAAGGTGGCAGGGCAATAGCCGATATATCAATGTCAGCCTTTACAGACGATTCTACAGGATCGAACCGGCTCTGAATCTCAACGCGCCCCCCCTCCCGGATATCAAACGAAAGATCCAGGGGCATCTGAGATTTACCATCAATGTTGGATGCTGCCACATGCAGATTCTCCAGATGAAGTATCTCTCCTTCCTGCTTGACTGTCCGGTCGCTGAAGAATATGCCGAAGTTTGAAAGCTCGACAGCCCTGAGTAAAAATTGAAACGGTGACTCCTCGGTATTCTCAGTTGCTCCCTGTGTTTTTTCAGCGTCTGTATTCTCCGGTATAAACAGATCAGCCAGGTTCAGTTGACCATCTTTTTCCCGACGGGCATCAATATCGCCATTCTGAATATAAATACTTTCGATGGCCATAGCGTTGCGGCCTAGGTCATAGCTACCCCCCTTAAGAAGCCATTTTTCTATGCTGATTTCAGGATCAGGTGTATCCGGGTTTCCAACCTGAATATCGCTTAAACCGAAAGATACATCGTTGACCAGCAGGTCGGTTCCGGCATGGCCTGACACCAGTTCCAGCTGAAAAGTCCCGTCTATATCGGTTACACCAGCATGCAGCATGGGCATCCGACTTTGGTCCTGATACTGGAACTGGATATCCCGCAGTTCCACATCGGACACCTTGATTTTCCAGGGTGGTTCCGGATGCTCTTGAAGCGCGATATTAACCGGCTCCAAGGCTTCCGGTACGGATGCTGGATCTTCTGCTTTGGAACCGGTCCCAAACCTGCTCCAGTTGAGACGACCGTTTCCATCGATAGCAACCGCAGTCTTTCCGTCTTCAAACAATATCCTTTCGACATCCACTATCTGACGCGTCACATCCAGCAGCGGGACTTTAATATCCAGCCGGGATAATTCCAGCAAGGGCGACGCGTCTCCAGGAAGTTGCATGGCCAATTCTGCAAGACTGAACTCAAGGTTGTTGAGGCGTATGGATGGCTCAGCCTGCCCAAGATCGATCTCATATGCGGTCTGAAAATCGAATTGCCCGTCCGGATTATCGATACCCGTGCTGTCTCGAAAAAACTGCCACACCTTAGATAGATTGATATTACTAAAACCCAGACGGCCACTGGATTTGAATGGATGCAATGTAATATTGCCTGCCCATTGAAAGATCTCTTTCTCCCGGGTGGTTGCCACCAGCTTGTAGGGTCCTTCACGGTCCGGAAGTGTGGATATGTCATGCAGCTCGATATTGAGGGGATGAATGGCAATCATGGCCGGCACAGATTGCCGTTCATCCGTGTAATTGATTTCACCCTCGGTAATCTGAATGTGCTTCAGAACCAGTCTGAGTGGTGCTTTTTCCGCTGTTTCCTGCTCCACAGACGGGTCTGACGGTTCTGTTTCCGGATTTTCAGGCACCAGCCGCGCAAGATTCAACACCCCTTCCCCATCGATGACAACATTGGTTATGGGTCCATCAAGACGGACAGATTTGAACACCAGAGCCCACCGGAAAAGACTGCTCAACTCGAAATCGATGAAGCATTGCCTGAAACCGGCAATAAGTGTACCGTCTGGTTCATGGAGCCCGGCATCGTCGACTTGAAAACTGAACAGAAACGGGTTGATCTTCACCTGTCCCATACGAAGCTCACGATGCAGCTTTTCCGCTACCATGTCGGGTACAAAACGGCTCACCAGGTAAGGCGCCATGAAAAAACCCGACAGCGTGTAAAGTATCAGCACCACAGTCAGTGATATCAATGCCTTGTTGTGAATCATCTTTTGAACAGCTGTCATATTCATTTTTCCTCAGGAAAAAAAATGTTTGTCAATTGTGTTGTTACGGTTGTATTTATCTAACGCAGCGTTCCGGGTTTAGTGAAGACGAATATAATCATATGAAGCCTTGGGCCGTATGTCAATCAGATGATAACGGGATAGGAGTACAGCCAAATGAAACAACGATGTGCTTGGGCCGGCAAAGACCCCCTGATGGTCGCATATCATGACCGGGAATGGGGCGTGCCGCTGCATGACGATATAAAGCTGTTCGAATTTCTTTGTCTGGAAGGGGCCCAGGCCGGTCTGAGCTGGTCAACGGTTCTGAATAAGCGGGAGGCCTATCGTCAGGCATTCGATGGATTCGATCCGAATCTGGTGGCCAGTTATAACGAACCCAAAATCCAAACCTTGTTACAGGACGAGGGAATTATCCGCAACAATTTGAAAGTTCGGGCTTTCATCACCAATGCGCATCGATTCCTTAAGATCCAATCGGAATTTGGTAGCTTTGACAGCTATCTCTGGCAGTTTGTAGGTCACCGCCCCATTCAGAACCACTGGAAACAATTGGAGCAGATACCTGCCACGAGTCCTGAATCCCTGACCATGAGCAAGGATATGCGAAAGCGGGGATTTAAATTCGTCGGGCCCGTCATCTGTTACGCCTTGATGCAAGCTATCGGCATGGTCAACGATCACACCATCGATTGCTTTCGTCATCAATTGGTAAAAAATGCTTGAGTATATGGCGCAACCATAATAAGAAACTATTCAAACAGCAGACTGAAGTCTGAATAGAATCATTTGACGATTCTATAGGACGCGACCTTGTCGCGTTGTTTCGATACGTAAGAAAAAGCAATTGAAGCCATCTCAATTGGGATAGCTTATAATAAACGACCACGAAGGTTAGCTTTCGTGGTTTTTTTTTTAGACCAAACTAGAGCCATTGTCCATGTTGCCGCAGCAACAATGAAGTAAAAGTACCGCTATAGTAAGCTATGCGGGATGGCAACTTACACCGTAGATTCG
>JASJGV010000123.1:0-5232 GCA_033791325.1 Desulfobacterales bacterium
TGGATATTATTACAATTGGTGATATTCTGAAAAGCTCATTAATTGGGGGTTTCTTCGGATTCTTTATCACAAATAGCCCTTGTGCAAGAGGGAGGTGCTAATCTTTCAGGTTTGAAAATACAACTGGGGAATGAAAAAAGCGGTCGTGGAATTCTGTCGCAGAAGCATGATGCAGAAGCGTTAGCCGCACGAATAATTTGCTGAATATTCCTTTGTGCAGACATGGCTGGAACAGCAACACCATACCGCCGCCCCGGCATCTGATCCATCGTCTCCCTTATAAGGAAGCGTGATCATGGCATTCGAAACTCAATTGGTTCCCACCCTCAGGGAAGGGGTCGATGTAATCAAGATGGTTCTGTTCAAGGAATTGAAGTCCCTACTGCTTACAGCAGAGAGGGATTCGGTCAATGTGAACCACCTCACGGGTGCTGTCGTTAATGCGCTTTTTAATGCCACATATCCGGAGGCGGCCGGCCAATGCTTTACCCAGGTAGATCGAGATGCCGTTGAAAAAATATTCCAGATGATTTCAAAAGAGCTTGACCACCTCAGGATACCCTTGACAGATGCCCTTCGTATTCAATTTCTTTGTGACAGTTACGAAGGTATCGACAGTACAGCCGTCCTGGAAAGGGCCGAGAAACAAGGCATTCTGATTGTGGAAAGGGAAGTGCCACTGCCGGGTGCATTCATGAGTATTGTTCGCAGTTTCGGCAGAGCCTATGGGGTCCTTGACCCCCAACCACCGACAGTATCGACATCGACACAAACAGACCACAATGGAGCAGTGAGCGAATGATAGAAAAAGTGAAACAGCCGTGTTTGGCTCCCTTAGCAGGACCCGGACTCCGCATGGAGATCCTGTCTGACAAAGAGCTGGATGAACTCCACGACAGCACCCTGCAGGTTCTTGATCAAACGGGCCTTTTTATCGAAAATGATGCGGCCATGAATTGTTTTGAGGCTGCCGGTGCACGGGTGGACCGAAATGGCGGCATCGTCAAGATACCGCCAAAGATGGTGGAAGAGGCCATTCAATCTGCCCCTTCAAAAGTTCTGTTGGCCGGTCGCGACCCAAAACACGACCTGGTACTTGGAGAAAACAAAGTTCACTTCACCAATTTCAGTGAAGGTGTCAAAATCAATGATCCATACACTGGCGAAAACAGGTCGCCGGTAAAACAGGATCTTGCAGATGTCGCACGGGTTATCGATTATCTGGATGAAATCGATTTCTGTGAAAAGGCCATCGGCGCCCATGACGTGCACCAGGAGACCGTTCCCCTGCACAATGCCGAAGCATTCCTCACCAACACCACCAAACATTGCGCTTTCGGCCCCGGCAATGGAGCACTGTTGACCAAGATCATCGAAATGGCCTCCCTCATCGTCGGTGGCGCCAAGCAGTTGGCTAAACGCCCCATCGTATCTTTCACCACCTGTCCCGTGAGCCCCTTGAAGCTGATCAAGGAATGCTGTGAAATTATCATGGTGTCGGCCAGAAACAATGTTGTTTGCAATATTTTATCCATGGCCATGGCCGGTGCTACATCCCCTGCAACCCTTGCCGGCACCCTGGTGACACACAATGCAGAAATCCTGGGTGGCATTACGCTTTCTCAATTGACGCACAAGGGGGCGCCCGTAATTTACGGAAGCTCAACAACCGCAATGGATTTGAAGCTGGCCGAAGCATCGGTGGGCACACCCGAGTGTGCTCTCATCAGCGGGGCCGTGGCCCGGCTGGCACGCTATTATGCCTTACCCAGCTATGTTGCCGGTGCATAGGGCGACGGCAAGATATCAGACAGCCAGATGGGCCACGAGAAGACACTCACCGGACTGATACCCGCATTGGCAGGCGCCGATATGATTTACGGTCCGGGGATGCTTGAAAGTGGCATCACTTTCGATCTTGCCCAGCTGGCTCTCGACTGCGAATTTGCCCGTATGATAAAACATACCGTCAACGGTATTCCCGTCAACAAAGAGACCATTGCCCTGGACGTCATCCAGGAAATCGGGCCTTTTGGAGATTTTCTGGGACACACACACACATTTCAGCATATGCGAGAGCAATCGAGAGCAGAAATCATCGACCGCAGAATGCGAAGTGCCTGGGAGATAGACGGTGCCATGGACAGCTACACAAAAGCACTTCATAAGGTCCGCAACATACTGGAAAATCATATACCGGAGCCACTGTCTGCTGAGGTGCTGGCCGGAATCCGGCAGATTGTAAAAAATACAGAAACAGAAATGGGCGTTGGGGAATAATATGGACAATCGAATTCTAACCAGAATGGGTGACGGCGAACGGCTATGGCTGTCGGCATCCGATGTAAAAGCAGATATTGACGAAGGCACGACCGACGCTGCCAAAAGGGCAAATATCCCCGTCTTGACAGACGAGGAGCAAAAACAGCTGTTCGACATCATCGCAGATCCTTCACGGATTGTCAGCGTTAGTCCTGGTGAGGAAGTCATCGTCACCGATGACGGGTGCAGCATGAGTTTTTATTCGGGGCAGGATGGCGGCGGTGTGGGTATCCCCATGAGCCGAATGCAGGCTGTGCTGGCATATGAACGTGCCAGTGGTGGCGACACGACATCTATCGGTCACAGTGATTATTCTTTCAAGCCAGTCAAATCCATCATCAATTTTGAAAAAAACGACTATTACAATATTTCCATGGTGTCCACGGCACCTCTGTTCTACGGGGCACAACCCAATATGGGGCTTTACTTTCAACCGGATGGCCCCTGCCCCAACCCATCGGAACTTCTTCCAGCCGGCAAAATTACCGAGGCACTCCAAGCTCAGGAAGATGCTGCCGATCATCTAACCAGAGACCTGGTTTTTGTCGGGAAAAAGATGGCCGAGGTGGGATGTGAAGGACTTAATTTTGACACATCAGGATCTGCCGGTGATGCTGATTTCCTGGCTGCACTCAGGGCTGTGGAAACTCTTAAACAAGCCGTTCCGGATATGCCCATCGTCATGGGGGCTTCCGGAGAGTTTGTCATCGGCATGCATGGCGATGTAACCTACAAGGACCAGCGTCTGGCCGGCATATATCCCCATGAGCAGGCCAAGGTCGTGTCAGACGCAGGCGCAGATGTCTTTGGTCTGGCCATTGGCACCAACACAACCCAGTCTGTGGCCTGGAACCTTTCCAGAACGATTACTTTTCTTAAGGAAACAACCGCCACGTCCCCTATCCCGGTACATGCCAACGTTGGCATGGGCGTCTGCGGCATCCCCATGATGGAACAAACACCCATTGACAGTGTGACACGGGTATCCAAGGCCCTGGTTCAAATCGGCAAAGCAGACGGGTTGTAGATTGGCGTCGGTGATCCCTTTGGGATGCATACGGCCCATATTCTGGCTTCATGCATGGGGGGCATTCGGACGTCCGGAGATCTGGTCGCCTGGATGCAGATAACCCGCAGAATGAAAATCCATGAAGCCAAAGCCTATGTAGCCAAAAAATTAAATATCGAGCTCCTGGACCTGACCGACGAAGAGGTGATGCGCCCCCTGCGTGAAGATCTGGGCATCGGCATTGTTACATCTGTTGCCGGTAGCCCCAAGGGCATACGGGCAAAGATGAAAATTGCCGATCTTCTGGACATTTCCATACGTTCTGTGAATTTGTTCAGATCACAGATTTAGAATATGATTTATAAGGGTTTTTATAAATAGGTTTCCGCGGAGTCTCACCGCTCCAGGGGCTCCCATATTTTTTTCAACAGGACATCTCTTTATCAATCTGCATCATTAGCGTAGTGCCCTGCATAGTGTTTCAATTCCATCCACAGCTTGACATCACACATGGCATGTTCATCGGAGAGAATGCCGGTGGCATCAGCAGGGGACAGCAGGTGGACCTCTATGATCTCGGTCCCCTGGTTTTTATCCGTGGAGGGGACACCGTCACATTCACAATAAACCAGCGCCACGGATTCATCGGTCAGGCCGGCCGTGTTGTAAAGTGGTGGACTGATGCGGGTGATGTGTTTCAGGCTCAGTCCGGTCTCTTCCATGAGCTCACGCCGGGAAGCCTCCTGGATGGTTTCACCGGCGTCCATCAAACCTGCCGGGAATTCATATTGAAACCCCGCCAGGGATACCCTGTATTCTCTAAGGACAACCAGCTTTTGTTCGGCTGTGTGAAACGGGATCATCAGCACCGCATCAGGAATGTCGAACTCACCCGAGACACACTTGGGTCGGCGGTTTCTCGATACGACCTGCCAGTTTCTCTCCTGATCGGTTTTATCCATATAAGATACATCGAACAGATTGATCCATTTGGCATCGGTCAGTTTTTTACAGTTTGTTATTTTCATGTTGCACCCTCCATTTGTTCAGTAAACCACCACCCGCAAAATGGGTGGCTTTCATTTTCCCGCAAAGCGGAAAATGATCTGGAGACGGCACGTCTCCATAGGTTTTAGTTCGGAACCATGTACTTATAGTATTTGTCAAAATTACGTTCCGCTTACTCCTTGAGCCGTGAGACACATTCGGAACATATGTATGGCAACAGGAATACATTATTGGACACCTAATAGAAAGACCCTGGCGTTTGCCACTTGTCCTAATCGTCAAGATAGCATAAAATACCCCCATGATTCAGGTTACACCCAATATTCAAATCCATGAAAACGAGATGACCTTTGATTTCATTCGGGCGTCCGGCCCCGGGGGACAGCATGTGAACAAGGTTTGCACGGCTGTCCAGCTTCGCTTTGATGCACAGCAATCCGCAGGTCTTACCCCCGAGATCTTCCACCGTTTGAAGAAACTGGCCGGGAAACGAATGACGGATGACGGTCTCCTGATTATCCAGGCCAGCCGCTTCCGAAGCCAGGAGAAAAATCGTCAGGATGCCGTTGAGCGGCTTGTAGCCCTGGTTCGAAAGGCAACCGAAAAGCCAAAGCCACGTAAGAAGACACGACCGACAAGAGCCTCGAAAGAGCGAAAACTGGCTGCCAAGCAGATTAGAGGCCGGTTGAAAAAAACCCGCCAACGCGTGTTGAGAACAGATGAATAGCCCAGTTGTATGTAGAAGTGCTAAGCCAAACACACGAAACAGGGTTTATACCGCTTGTCATAATAATGTTCCGAAAATAGGATCGCGGCATAAGGGTTTGTAGCAGAAAAATGGTTCTCAATCGAAACATTTTTCTGACAACCCCTATATACCGCTTGTCATAATA
>JASJGV010000124.1:0-6232 GCA_033791325.1 Desulfobacterales bacterium
CGATGGAAACAAGGCAACGGTCTGGGCCTCGACGCAGACGCCCTTCGGTGTCCAAAGGCTCGTTGCCCAAACACTGGGCTTCCCGGTGGAAAACGTCCGCGTCATCGTGCCTTTCGTGGGTGGCGGATTCGGCGGCAAGTCGGCATCTGCCCAGGCCATTGAAGCGGTGCGACTTGCCAAACGTTCCGGCAAACCCGTCATGGTGAACTGGACCCGGGAGGAGGAATTTTTTTTCGATACCTTTCGGCCGGCCGCCGTGGTCAAAATCCGATCGGGTATCGACGGCGCAGGACGCATGTCGTTTTGGGACTACCATGTGTATTTTGCCGGCCGAAGAGGCTGCCAAAACTTTTACGAAATCCCCCATCATCGTGAAGCGGTTTACGGAGAATGGCGAATCGAATCGGGCATTCATCCTTTTGCCGTTGGCCCTTGGCGTGCTCCCGCTGCAAATACGAATATCTATGCCAGGGACCTGCAGATGAACATCATGGCATCCATGGCAGGAAAAGATCCTCTGGAGTTTCGCCTGAATCAGCTGAAAGACAAACGAATGCGCGGGGTTCTCGAAGCGGCTGCAAAACAATTTGGCTGGACACCGTCAAAAACACCCAGCGGCAGGGGCTATGGGATATCCTGCGGCATCGATGCAGAGACATACGTGGCCTCCATGGCAGAGGTCGAAGTGGACCACAGCAGTGGTATCATTGAGGTAAAGCGGGTTGTTTGTGCACAGGATATGGGCCAGGTAATCAATCCGCAGGGGGCTACTATACAGATGGAAGGCTGCATCACCATGGGGCTGGGCTATGCCCTGAGCGAAGAGGTTCACTTCAGCAATGGCCGGCTTCTCGATGTCAATTTCGACACCTATGCTATTCCGCAATTTTCATGGCTTCCCCAAATCGAAACCGTGATTGTGCCTAATCCGACCCTGGGACCCAAAGGTGGCGGCGAGCCAGCCATTGTCTGTATGGGCGGCGTATTAGCCACAGCGGTGTACGATGCAACGGGGGCCAAATTGCTACAGCTTCCCATGACACCGAAACGTGTCAAAAGTGCCCTGAAAAAAACGGGCTGACTCATGTGAATTTAATACCTGATTACGCTATAGGCTGTCAGAAACGAGGTCTCCAAGAAAAACTGCAAACGGTTCAATATCTTGTTTCACACTTCCGCTTTCTAAGGCGTTCATATAGTCCTTTCGCGTGTCAAATGGAATAACGGTCCAGGAGTATCCGCCAGCAGCAAGTGCCACATTCATAAGAAATCTTCCAATACGGCCATTGCCATCCATATAAGGATGGATATATACGAACATGAAGTGTCCTAAAACAACACGTACCGAGGGTTCCATCTCTTCTCTCAGCAAATCAAAGAGTGCGGGCATGCAGTCTCGCACCGTTTCATATTGTGGAGGCACATGCATTGAGCGGCGGATATAGACCTGATCGTTGCGGTAGCCGGCGAGGTCCGCTGCCCTCAAGAGGCCAGCCGTTACGCTTGGTCCAAACATTTCACGGTACCAGTCGCCGTGATCATCATCGCTGACCCCCCCAGGATTTTCACCCTCTAGTACTTTACGTACACTTTTTCGAACCGCCTGATAAGCCTGCCAGTACCCACGTGCAGCTAAGGCATTACGATGTTTGCGGTCGTCCACGTTTTCATCCGGATCCCACTCACCACTGCGGACCCGCTCGATCAGCTCGCGACTGACTCGGTAACCTTCTATTGACAATGAGTGATAAGCATCTGTAGTGTAATTGTCATCAACCGCGTTGAGATAGGCATCGACGCTAGGAGACCGGTCAGCGCTGGTTGGAAATTGCTTGAGGATGGGTTCTCGCATCTGTCGCCACATTAGGCGAATGCGGTTCACATACGGCGATTGTTCGCGCGCTGGCAGGATTAGATTTATTTTGTTTTCAAATGGATCTTTTTCACGAATCTCGTAGCCTGCGGTTTGCATTGTTTTGACAATATCATCAGCAATACGGTTTCGTCCGATATTTCGGAATGCACCTGCAAGACGGCCGGCAACCGTGGTGTGCCCACCTTCCAGGAGTAATGAAAGCACATCAGATGCATCGCCCATCATGGCCAGGACCGCGCGAGCGTCCGTCGTGTTTCTTAGAAAGAACCCAGAGTCGCAATTCACCAGACCTGCGGGTACAGAGAACAAACGTAGGCCATCTTTCTCTTCAACTTGTTTAATCCCGGGAATGGCTGCGCGCGTATCGAATAACGACGTG
This sequence comes from Desulfobacterales bacterium, assembly GCA_033791325.1. Lineage (GTDB taxonomy): Bacteria > Desulfobacterota > Desulfobacteria > Desulfobacterales > B30-G6 > B30-G6. The sequence goes on from JASJGV010000124.1 coordinate 2,256, forward strand.
TCGTGTGGCAGTTTTGTAATTTTGTTGCGGGCTTTCGGTGATCGTACAAGCAATTGGCGTGGAACCGTCATGTTCTCTACATGCAACAATAGTGACTGCTCTGGAGAGAGGCTCCAATTCGTCCCAAAACGCTTTCCCAAATAGGCCGAACAAAAACCCCAAAACGAAGCGTACCACGCAGAACTATCACCCGTGATCTGGTCTGGATGGACAGGAATATACCAGCCCTTCATGACCTCTTGCAAAAAGCCGTTTTTTAGCAAGCGTTCACGATGCGTCCGGGTTAGATCGGCTGAACGTACGGCGACGACACCGCCCTCCTGTAATGCTTGCAGGACCTCAAGGGATTTGGATAGCTTCTCATGTGGACTGGCCATAGCCCTGGCTCTTTCAATAGCTTTTTGTGGTGTATGAATTTTAGCTTATTTAGCTGTACCATGTTTAGCTTATTGTGTCGAGTCTTTTTTAGCTTATAATGTCATGTAATATTTTGTTCAACCCCACATCCATAATCGTCTAATTCTGGCAGCAGAGAGTCGCGGCGGCAGCGTATGGATATTCAAAGATATCCTTGTGAGTGCTTGCAAAGACCCATTGGTTGAAACACTAGGCTGAATGGTGTAATGTCCAATAGATTGCCAACCATTGATCTCAAGAGGAACAATTCCATGACGACCCAACCCACCGATACCACTTCAGATCCGGATATCCTTCATTTTTCAGAATCTCTGGCCCGCTCCGCTTTTGATGCCTTGTCCGCTCACATCGCCATCCTGGATCATGATGGTGTTATTCGGGCGACAAACCGTGCCTGGCAGAACCACGCCATCCAGGGGGGCTTGCCTTCTGGTCATAACTTCCATGGTATCAATTATCTTTCTACCTGTGATATCACCAGCGGGGATGACGGCCAGGACGCCTGCAAGGTGGCTACAGGGATACGGGCTGTTATCGACAAACAGCTCGATGAATTTATATTCGATTACCCCTGCCATCGACCGGACAGCCAACACTGGTTTTATCTGCGCGTAATCCGCATACCGGACACGAATCCGGTTCAGGTGGTAGTTAGTCATGAAGAGATTACAGCCCTGAAGCTCACCGAACAGGCGCTTCGTGAGAGTCAAGAAAAGCTTCATGATCAAAAGCAGGGTTTGGAAGAAGCCAACGTGGCGCTGAAGGTTCTTTTAAAACAGCGTGAAGAGGACAGACGCGATCTTGAAAAGCGCTTTTTGACCAATGTAAAAGGGTTGGTTTTGCCGTATGTAGAAAAACTGAAGAATGCGCCATTAAAAGTCAAGGATAAAACGCTGGTGGAGATAATAGAAACGCACTTGCAGGATATCATTACGCCCCTGATGCAGACGCTTACCAATGCCAATATTCTTTTAACACCCCAGGAAATGCAGGTGGCAACCCTTGTCAAGGACGGCAAGACCAGCAAGGAGATTGCCGATATACTGATCGTATCCGAGGCAACCATCCATTTTCATCGTAAAAACCTGCGTACCAAATTCGGTCTGACAAACAAGCAAGCCAATCTACGTTCTTATCTGATGTCCCTCAGCTAAGATAAAAGCGTACAACGATTTTATCTTAATAGTTTTTGCCTATCAATTTAACCTGAAAGCACTCCTATTGTATTTCTGCATGTTGTCTTTAACTTAAAGCTATAAAAGACACGCAGGGTCCGAGGGTGGATGAGAACGATAAGCAAAAAGCAGTATTCAAGCATCCTCGCATCCCAGCATATAGGGGGTGTGATTATGAATACTATCGATACAGACAGTAAGGTCGATCTGCTTTTTCAGCTCAATTGGAAAAGCGATGACGTGAATCATACAGACTGTTTCCAAGCCAACCAGGCCAACATATGGCGGGATGTCTTTCCAGCGGAGCTGAAAGAGCATCTCATGGGCAGGCAATCGGGAGATGATATTGAACTGGCCTTTGACGGCGGAAAAGTCGTGCCGTCGATACAAAAAAACCGGCTCATGGAAATCAAGCACAAACAGTTTGATGTGGATTCGCTGGGAAATCATGCGATCGGACCCCAGTTGGGGCGTTTTTACCCCAAAGGGCTTTTAAAGGGAATCAGCAGGGTTTTTAGTAACAACATTGCCCCTTTTCGATGTGTAGGGATCAATAACGGAAATTTATCCGTTGATTTCAATCATCCTTTGGCTGATAAGGACCTCCGGCTTTCGACCATTGTTGGAAAAGTCGAGCCAAAGCAGATCGAACGTGGTGGTACCAGTGTCGACTGGATGGAGAGGCTTGCCGAGGGTCCGGGTATGCAGGCACGTTGGCAAAATCAGGCGTCCGATTATCTGAGTGACACCGCATTTGAGCGCCAAGATTCTTCTCACGACACCCTTTTCTATAGTAACCCGCGCTTAACCCAGCACCTGGACGACACGGCCTTGTCCATGGTGAAAAACACCTACGACCGTTTTTTTGACGATGGCATGCAGGTGCTTGATCTCATGAGCAGCTGGCAGTCTCATATACCCGAACGACACCGTTTGAAACGGGTGGTGGGACTGGGGCTCAATCAAAAGGAGCTTGAACACAACCGCCAGTTGACAGAATCCATTGTGCAGGATTTGAATGTCGAATCGCAGCTGCCCATTGCAGACAACACCTTTGACCTGATTCTCTGTACGGTATCGGTGGAGTATCTCGTCAATCCACTGGGGGTGTTTGAAGAGGCGGCCCGGGTCTTGAAACCGGGGGGGTATCTGGTGATCACTTTTTCCAACCGCTGGTTTCCGACCAAGGCCATTCGCTTATGGACGGAACTACACGAGTTTGAACGCATGGGGCTGGTCCTGGAGTATTTCATGCAAGCCCAGGCCTTTGAAGATTTACATACGTATTCCATGCGGGGTTTACCACGACCACATGATGACAAATATTTCCCGGAGATTATCTATTCAGATCCGCTGTATGCGGTATGGGGGAAAAAGCGATCCAGTTGATGTCCGTGTGCTTGGACCAGCCGGGGTGTTCATTCAGCTGGCCCCCAAGGATCCGGTGCAGTGTTTCCTGGTTTGGCGTCGTCGTCACTGTCTATTTTCCAGGAATTCAACTTTGTCTACATATCCCTGGATATCGCACTTCCGCTCCAAACCCGAAGCGGCCAAGTAGCGGTACTTTTCCGAATATCGACCGCTCGAACCAGGCCCGGTCGTGCAAGCCGAAGATCCACGCCACCCCGACATAGGAGTTAGGATCCCGGCCATGTGGCTGTTTTTTTTTTAACAGCTATGAGCAGTAAGCCGCCTAATGCTTATGGCTTAGTGCTTACCGCTTGTTAAATGGTAACGTATTCCTCGCCATGGCGCGCACCCGGTATCCAGCTTCTAATAAGGCGGGAATCAAACGCCCCCCCACATACCCGGTGGCGCCGGTTACTAGTATAGGCTCTGGTATCATTGTCGGATGTCCTCCGCAAAAAACGTTCTGATGAAATATGATGTTTAAATCTTGGCTCTGTTCTGCAATATTGATACGTGCTCTTTTGGCGCTCTAAATATATCTTTCAGCACCAGCAGTCAGAAATGAACAAGGCAGAACCGGTTACGGCGCTGCCTTGTTCATTTCAGACATTCCTGGGGTTGGAATTGTGCTTATTCGGATTATCCTGCCACATCGATTCCCGGGTCACATCCCAGGTTAGGGTCTTTGTCTTCACATTCGAAATTCTTTTCGCGGGTGTCCACGTGTCCTTCTTCTCTTTCTTTATCGTTTTCAACATAATCATTTGTATTTGTCATGGTCGTTCCTCCCATTGGTTTAGATGATTTACCCTTGCTTGGTTATAAAATATGCATCGATAATAAGAAATCAATGAGAGAGGACTACGAGTTTTATGATAGGCAAAAACTATCATTAAGCTGTAGGCGATATGCCATAAGCGGTAAGCAGTTTAAAGCTTAAAGTTTACAGCTTATGGTTTTAGCTATCTTCCGCGG
>JASJGV010000125.1:0-6194 GCA_033791325.1 Desulfobacterales bacterium
CGCCGCTCTACACCCCTTTTAGAAGATGCAAAGCCAGTATGCTGCAGGACATAGAAAAGGGAAAACGGTGCGAGATTGACTATATCAACGGAAAGTTTGTGGCTTTGGGGAAACAATACGGGGTGGCTACGCCCTACATGGAATCTGCGGTTCGCATCATAACCATGCTCCAAAATAAGGAATTGTCACTCTCCAACGCCTGGGACAATCTAAACGCTTTTCCAATGCCCGTTTGGGCGTGAACCGAAATAGCGAGCGAATCTAAATTAGACAGAATTCCTTTCAACTGTCATCATTCGGTGGTCTCAGTCTGAAGCGGTCATCGCGCCGTCCTATTTTGTCTTTGGTCGATTTCTTCTGGGGTTTCTGGTTGTCTGTATCATCATGGTCTGCCAGAAAAAGCCTCCGGCATCCCACAGCTATCATCTGCTCGTGGGCAGGACCATTACCAATTGTGTGGCCGTTTACTGTTTTTATATGGCCGTCAATCACACAACAATTGCTGAAGCCAAGGTCCTCAACATGACGTATCCGATTTTTGTGGCCATCCTCTCATGGATCTTTCTGCACCAGCAACGTGATTTGGCTGCCCTGTTTATGGTGGCCGTTGCTTTTGCAGGTATCTGGTTGATATTATCTCCCGGAAGAATCGATTTCAAGACCGAGAATCTATGGGGGCTGGCCTCCGGGATCAGCGCCTCATTTGCTATGCTATATCCAATATATCATCAAGTATTTTAGAATTTGTATATTTGGCAGCTGTTTCAAAATAAGGATCCAGTTTACGAAGATAAATTTGCTCATGATGTAAAAAAAAGGAATACGAAATGACAGCGTTTATCGAGCTTTTGAATAAAAGACGATCAATAAGGCACTTCGAGGACAAAGAGATATCTTTGGAAATTATCAGGAAAATCATCAAAGAAAGTTGTCTTGCGCCAAGCGCGTCAAATGGGCAACCATGGAAGTTCATAATCGTCAATAATAAGGATTTGATTAAAAGGCTTTCAGATGAAAGCAAAAAAAATCTTCTTTCGGAAATTGAGAAAACTTCTGACTCTCCGAGTAAAAATTATGAGACGGTTTTGCGAAATCCGAACTTCAGCATCTTTTATAACGCTCCTTGTCTGGTTTACATTGTTGGATCGAAGGATATTCTGAACCTGTACGCGGATTGCACTCTTGCAGCTTGTTATTTTATGTTTTGTGCCTTAGAAAGAGGACTGGGAACATGTTGGATTGGTTGGGGGACGAGAATAAAAGATCCTGCTTTGTTGGATCTCATCGGAATGCCTGAAGATCATAAATTTGTTGCTCCTCTTATTATTGGTTATCCAAAGAGTATCCCCAGCGTACCCGAAAGAAATGAGCCTCAGATTCTCAAAATAATTACCTGAAATCGATTTTGCTGTGATCGGAGTGCCCTTCGACACCGGAGCCTCATTGAAAGTGGGTGCCCGGTTCGGCCCGGAGGCGATCCGTAGCAGTTCCATTATTCTCAAACCCTACAACATGTTTCTGGATGTGAATATTTTCGAACACTGTTCCGGTGTGGATTACGGGGACCTGCCGGTTGTACCAGGCTATATCGAAGACTCCAACGACCTGATTAAAAAATCATTGTCACCCTTGATTGAAAATGGTGTCATTCCTGTTTTGCTGGGAGGCGACCATTCCGTAACGCTGCCTGAGTTAAGGGCTGTAGCAAAGACTCATGGACCCGTAGCGCTGATCCATTTTGATTCCCACACCGACACGCAGGATAAGTATTTTGGCCGTTCCTATAACCACGGCACACCGTTTCGACGCGCGATGGATGAGAATCTTCTGGATGTCAATCATTCCATTCAACTCGGCCTGCGCGGTCAACAGTACCAACCTGACGATTTGGAGGAATCAAAGAGGCTGGGGTTTGAAACCATGACCTCCGTCGAGGTCCAGGATATGGGCCGAGAAAAGGTTATCGAAAAAATTCATGCCCGGGTAAAGGGTGCCAAGGCATTTGTTACCTTTGATATCGATTTTGTTGATCCGGCCTTTGCACCGGGCACAGGGACACCCGAGGTAGGAGGATTCACCAGCGCTGAAACCTTGCGCTTGATCAGGGGTTTGCATGGGTTGGAAATGGTTGGGTTCGATGTAGTCGAGGTTATTCCAGCATACGATCCATCTCAGATCACATCACTTTTAGCAGCGAATATTGCTTATGAATTCATTTCATTGATCGCGTTAAGTAAAAAATAATCTGCTGCAATAGAATCAAAGTCATTTCTTTACGGGATACACACCCTATCCCGTACGAATAATTATGTGTATTTATTAGCCTAATTATACAATAACTCCCTGACATTTAAGTAATTAATTTCACAGCTGAGACATCTATTCAATATGCTGAATTTATAACTAACTGTAATTATGTGGTATAAAATAACGAGACGCTTTTGCATGACTTTTGCATATAAATCAAGATTATTGACTTGATACGGTTAATTTTTTTGATTTTTGTCATATCAATATGAGGTATCGTATGTATATCAAGTCTAATTTTTTATGCGTGATATTATTCCAAAGAACATGAACAAGATCAAAAGTGGCCCTGTTTTTGTGATAACGCCAGCAATTCGGTAAATATCAGGTAATCCAAAAAATAATGACGTGCGGAAATAATCATAAACAAACAAGTTGGAGATAACAGATGGGCAAAGATAGACGGTTTTGTGCAGATCGCAGGATTGCTGGAGATAGGCGATTTGGTACAAATCCTAAAGGATATAATGGCCCTGAAAGAAGAGCCGTCTTCGATCGCAGGAACTATAACGAAAGACGAGAGAAGAAGTACGCTATCACATAAAGTACCAACGTTTACAGTTGGCAAAGCATTAAAGGGTGCTGTGAAATAGTTAGTGTCCATCCATAAATGGTCTTTTCACGCCCTGCCGGTGTTGGGTGCCATGATTTAACTCCTCAAAATAGCTCGCTATTACTCCGGGTTAAATCTGACGCCCGCCTTGTCAGAACGCGAAAATTCCTATTTCTGGACGAACACTAGTTAACCGTCCGACAAATCATGAAAGACACCCCCCTCTCTCTCTTCTAACCAGGAGGAGGTAGAAAAATATGAACACACTAGAGCTGAAAATAAAATGGTTTGCTAAGCTGAAAAAGTATGCGGACAGTCTCTACAAGCATGCTAAAAAAGAAAATCATCTTCGAGCCGAAGTACAAAAAAGAAAAATGGCCTTTGCAATTGATAAGGCCGGGTTTGGATTCGTTACGCTATTTGTTAGCAAAAACCCTTACGACATTACAAATGCGGTCATCATATCCATGCTGCATGAGTTAGAACCAAGGTTCTTCAAAAAAATACTCATGATCAGTCCTTCCGCTGGCAACCTGAAAAATTACTATAATGAAGTCATTGTCCCAAGAGACCTGGATCGTGGAATAGAAAACTCACCGGTCTAAAAGGTTGTGATACTTTGCATATCTGAAATAGGGCCAAACCGGTAATATTTTCAACCTATCACCCGTTATAGCCATAAAGCACAGAGGCCCTAACCTTACCTACCCAATAGTTATAGCATTAACTTCGCAATTTACCGTTCTCTATTTCGCCAACAAAAACCTAAGTCTCTCTAATGGTTGCTCTTTTTATCATCTAACATTTCCGCATGATTCTTGCATGACTATACCTCGTTATACTTTATCCGCCTTGACTCTGAAGCTCTCCGACTTTTGCAACGTTGGGGTTTGCTATGAACATGGAGAGACCAATTCGTCAAACCATAACCTAGTTTACAATGCTGCAGAAAACCAAGATGCGGGGAATGGGATTGATCTATCCGGTTGATAATGTACTTCCGTTGAGTTATAGGGGTTGTCAGAAAAACGTTCCGATTGAGGCCCGTTTTTCTGTTACAAACCCTTATGCCGCGATCCTATTTTCGGAACATTATTATGACAAGCGGTATAAAAGGACGTTATCTGCATGCTAAGCAGATTATAGCCTCAAGAAATAAAAATATAATGAAAACAGTACGATTAAAATCTGTTCACAGTAAAAACTCTCCTAAAACCGGCTTGTTCAAGTATTTGTTTATCCTTATATTTTTATTATCTATAGGCGCATCACATGGTTTTGCAAAAGATATATCTGGTTATGTCCGCATGTCGTCAGGCAGTAGTATTGACGACGTCACGATAACGTTTAGTGATGAAAAAAAATCCACTAAAACGAATGAGTCTGGCTATTATAAAAAGAAATTAAAAAATGATTGGAGTGGTACAGCCACACCATCCAAGGATGGTTACAGTTTTTCCCCGGTATCTCGGAGCTACAGTGACGAAAAGACTGATCATTCAAACCAGGATTATACCGGGGCACAAGTTCAGCCGGATAAAACCATTTCCGGTTACATCCTTACATTGTCAGGCAACGGATTTAGCGGAGTCACTGTAACGTTTAGTAATGGTGGAGGTACAGAGACTACAGACAGTTCCGGATACTACAACCGTGAGGTGGCCTATGGCTGGAGTGGTATGGTTACCCCTTCCAGGGTTGGTTATAACTTTGATCCGGCATCTCGGAGCTACAGTAATGTTAAAAGTAATCAAGCAAACCAGAACTACACAGTAAATGAAGTGAGTAAGTTGTTTAGCATAACCATAAATGTTGTTGGATCAGGTAATGTTGAGATTGATCCTGAAAAAGATAACTACCCTAAGGGTTCATTAATTACGATGACAGCAATGGCCAATTCAGGGTGGGTGTTTAGTGAATGGAGCGGTGAACTTGATTCTTCTGATAATCCTGAGAGAATATCAATCAATTCTGACATGACCATTACAGCTGTATTCTTAGCCGATTATGATAATGATGGTGTTAGCAATAAAGAGGAAAACGATGGTCCAGGCAATGGTGATGGAAATAATGATGGTATACTTGATAGCTTCCAAAGCAATGTGAGTTGTTTAGCACTTGACGATGCAACTGATTATGTGGTGCTCGAAACGCCTCCCGGCACGTCAATTAAGAATTGCAAAGCGGTTATTGAACCACCAGATAACAATTATCCATCCGGCGTAGATTTCTCATATGGATTTTTTTCATTTACTGTGGCAGGGATTCGCATCGGGGGCTCTACCTCCGTAACTTTTTATTTCCCCTCTGAGACTACATTTAACACGTATTCTAAGTATGGCCCGACCCCAGATGATCCATTTGATCACTGGTATGAATTTGTTTTTGACGGCCAGACCGGAGCTAAAATAAATAAAAATAACATCACACTATTTTTTATTGATGGCAAAAAGGGAGATGACGATTTAACTGATAATGGAATTATTGTTGATATAGGCGGTCCAGGTGTTAAGGCTATTACACTCCCTGAATTTGATTCTAATTTGGATGACGGCGGTGGTGATAACTATGGCTGTTTTATAGGAGGTCTGCTTGAAATTAGTATTTATTAAAACCATTCAATAACTTTGATGCGCTACATATTCTTTTACTATAATAATTTATAGTCTCATCTGGTTAAATCCACCTTCAACATACTTATACCATGAAACAATTTGTGCTTCTGTCCTACCGGACGGGAAAGGGGAAACATGACAGAAACAGTTTATAAAGAATTACTTGAAGTCATGAAAAAGCGCGGTGGACGTTGGCCAGGTATGGACATACCTGAATTTTACGACATGGTAGAAGAACTATTTACACCTGAAGAGGCTGAGGTAAACAACGCATTTCCCCGTGGCCCTTTAACCGCCAAAGATTTAGCAAAAACAATGGATAGAGATGAAACTGAAATTGAAGAAATTCTCGAAGCAATGGCGAATAAAGGGCTTTGCACAGCGGTGGAATTTGATGGAACGATATTTTACCAGGGCGCTCGATTCGCGATAGGTATACTTGAATTTCAATTTATGCCCGGGGATAACTCTGAAAGGGCGAAAACGCTGGCAAAATTGATTCATGCCTATAAAGAGGCATATGATGCAAAAGCTGGGCCTTTAGAAATGCCATTTCCCACAAGTAGGGTTATAACAGTAGATAGAACAATTCAACCAGGCAATACAGTTCATACCTATGATCGAGTAAAAACGTACATTTATAAATATGATCCGATTGCTGTGAGCTCATGCTATTGCCGACAGGAAGCCGCATTGATAGGCAAAGACACTCATGACAT
>JASJGV010000126.1:0-6380 GCA_033791325.1 Desulfobacterales bacterium
CTCCTGGATTCTTTCTCGGATTCATTACAGCAGAGCTACAATGTCTCTGCAGCCTTTGCAGAGCGATAATAATTGTTTGGGACGTTTATTGCAAGTATATTATCGTCAACAGATGGGACATAGCGTGCTAAAGTTGTTGAACCGAAACAGCGAGCGCATTCCCCGTAGGTTCTGCCGTTCGGCAGTGCTTCGCATGCTACAAGGTTCGAAAATATCTGTTTGGTTCAAAAGTCGATATCCTTTTTCTATTCCGGTGCGTTTTGAAGGATGGTCACACCGGAACTGGTGCCGATACGGGTGGCGCCCGCTTTTATCATTGCCGCTGCTGTATCCCAGTCCTTAATGCCGCCGCTGGCCTTGACCTGCATGGACTCACCAACGGTTTGCTTCATCAATCTGACATCTTCGATGGTCGCCCCCCCACTTGAAAACCCTGTGCTGGTTTTTACAAAGTCTGCATTGGCCGACATGGCTATTTTACACGCCAGCATTTTCTCCTTTTCCGTCAGCAGACAGGTTTCGATGATAACCTGGAGTCTTCTGCCAGGAGCAACAACTTGACGCACTTCCTGTATGTCTGATTGTGCGGTTTTAAAATCCCCAGATTTGAGGGCGCCGATATTCAGAACCATATCAATTTCCATTGCCCCGTCTTCAATAGCTGTTTCAGCTTCGAATGCTTTTGCTTTTGGGTGCATGCTCCCCAGGGGAAACCCAACAACAGAGCAAACATTCACACCGCTACCCTCCAGTATGGTATAAACCCGTTTTACATGGCACGAATTGACACATACCGCACCAAAACCATGGGTCATGGCTTCTTTGGCGAGAACTTCCAGATCAAGATGCCTTGCATCCGGTTTCAGTACGGTATGTTCGATAGCCTTTGCCATAATTTTTGATGTAATGACGGTATTTACCAATGAGCCATTCATACGCATTCCTCCTCTTCGGCAATATGGTACTCGAATTCGATATGTTGCGCCCATGATCTGATGAACATTTCCACCAGATCTTTCTGACGGATACAGGTGGGCTTTTCCACCAGGACGATACGGTCGAGGGCAAACGCCTCCTCAATTTTCATCAGATTCAGTTGCAATAATGTCGAATGGAGTGGTGAGATGCTTGGATTGTACGCCACGGATTCCACATAGCTCCCGCTGACAACCTCCCCTTCCGGAGTTTGAAGCGCACAGCCTGCAAGATTCCCCGTATATGGGGCATAGGCTGTTTGTGCAGCCAAAAGCGCCGCCTGAACAATAGAATCATCCGAGTGGCCTGCCAGGCAGAGTTTCCGAGTTGTTTTGGGGGCAGCCATGAAACCACTGTTGTTACTTAAATCCGTTGGTGAAAATGCCGCGGGAAGCATTTCCGATAACCGACTCTCATGATACTCATTTTCTTCCCCGGCCGGCTTCAGAAGGATCAAATCGTCGCTGCCGGAGAGTTCCTTTAGAAACTGGCGGCAATGACCACAGGGAGGTTCGGAAGTGGCAATGGACTTGATAAGACTTTCTCCGTGATGCCAGGCATTCATGACCACCGCTTGTTCTGCATGGATCGACATGTTCAGAGGCAGATGCTCGAATTCCATGTTGGCTCCCACATAGAGATTTATCTCTCCATCAACAAGGTTTTCTCCTGCAAGTGCAACCGCCCCCACATGAAAATTGGATATGGGCACTATTGAGAAAACCTTTGCCAGCGGCAGGAGACGGATCATCAGTTCCTCTATGGATACATCCAGCAGGTCCATCAGCTTGTTACACGTCTCCGAAGAAAGTTTCCCGCCCTGGTGTGATATGTGTCGCACAAGATCCCTCGCAGAATCCGGGAATATGCGCAGGGTCGATTCAAATCGATCTGTGCGGGTTGTCCTCATCCATTCAACTCCTTGACCCCATCACCGGAAATCCGTGCAAGAATTAGTTTTGGGGGCGCCATGTATTCAGTGCCGATGGTGTACGCTCCCAGCAGCCTTTTGACGGCAGGATCAATTTTGGAAGTATCTCCATCCGAATGGAGAACCGCCAGAAGTTCACCTTGCCGGACAGGGTCACCGACTTTTTTGTTTAAGACAATACCGATGGACAGATCAATGGCATCCTCTTTGGTTTGTCTGCCGGCCCCCAGTGTTTTGGCAGCCATGCCCACTTCGAGTGCGTCGACCCCCTGAACAAATCCTGAACGACCCGATTCCAAGGAAATGGTTGTCTTGGACCGGGGCAGTATATCGGTGTTTTCAACCACATCCGGATCACCCCCCTGAGCCTCGATAAACGCTTTGAATCTCTGCGCCCCTTTTTTATTCGCAATATGTGATTTCAACAGTGCTCTTGCTTCCGGTCGGGCCTGGCCTATGCCGGACAGCAGAAGCATCTCACTCCCCAATGTTAGAACCAGATCCGTCAAATCCGGCGGTCCCGATCCATTGAGTGTATCGATGGATTCCTTGACTTCCAGGGCATTTCCGATGGCGCACCCCAGGGGTTGCGCCATCCCTGTAATAAAGGCGGTGGTTTTTCTGCCCACACCTTCGCCAATTCCCACCATGGTTTTGGCCAGTTTCACGGCATCCGTGTAATGGGGTGTAAATGCGCCGGCACCCGTCTTGACGTCCAGGACGATACCATCGGCCCCGGCAGCCAGTTTCTTGCTCATGATGGAGCTGGCAATCAATGGTATGACGTCTACGGTAGCCGTGACATTTCTCAATGCATAGATCAGCTTGTCCGCCGGCGCCAGGGTCGCGGTTTGGGCAATAACGCTCATGTGGACCCGGTTGGTAATATCGACAAACTGATCTCTGGTAAAATCCGTCCGCATCCCGGGAATCGATTCGAGTTTATCAACGGTTCCACCTGTGTGCCCCAGTTCCCTGCCGGACATTTTGGCCACAATACCGCCACAGGCGGCCACCAGGGGTGCCAGGACAAGGGTTGTCTTGTCTCCAACACCTCCAGTGGAATGTTTGTCGACCTTAAACCCTTTGATGGGAGACAAATCCACAGATTCGCCGGAATGAACCATTTTCATGGTCAAGTCCCTGCATTCACGAGCATTCATCCCCTTGAAATAAACGGACATCAAAAAGGCAGCCATCTGATAGTCCGGAATACGGCCATGGGTAAAACCGCTGATCAGATATTCGATTTCTTTTGTGGATAGAGACTCTCCATCCCGTTTTTTCTTTATGAGCTCGTATGTGTTCATTCTTTGTTTATGCTTATGTTGCCATGCAAATTTTTAATGACCTGTTTGAGAAATTTTTTAACGGTCGGCAGATGGCGTGCCGAGGTTTCAATGACCTCCTGGTGCGAAAGCGGGTTTTGACTCAAACCAGCCGCCTGGTTCGTTATGAAAGAAAGTCCCATCACCTTCATTCCCAATCGATGCGCTTCAGTAGCCTCCGGGACGGTTGACATGCCCACCATATCTGCACCCATGATCTGCAGCGCCCGGACTTCGGCAGGCGTTTCATAAGACGGGCCTGTTACCGCCGCATATACTCCCGCCTTGATCGTGACGCCCATCTCAGCAGCAGCACAACTGGCCAGTTTTATCAACGCAGGATCGTATACTTCTTTTGAACGCCCCGGCTGCATCAATGAATCCAGGGGTATTTTGCGCATTAAATCCATGTGGTCGGTGATAAGAATGATATCACCGGGAGAAAAGTTTTTTTTGATACCACCGGCAGCATTGGTGACGATAAGTGTCTTGACCCCCAAAGACACCATGACTTTTATGGAAAACACAACAGTTTCTAAAGGGTATCCTTCATAGTAATGCACCCTTCCGGAAAGAGCAAACAGATGCATTCCTGAAAGATAGCCGGTGACGACTTCACCCGCGTGCCCCTTTACCGAAGAGACCGGGAAATGGGGTATGTCCGCATATGGGATACGGATAGGGCGCTCCATTTCTTCCACAAGTCCCCCGAGCCCGCTGCCCATGACAATTCCGATTGCCGGGACTACAGAAAGGCGCTGCTTCAGAAAGGTAAGCGCTTCAAGAACATGTTCATCCGGATACAATGGCATCTTTAAAACTCTTTCCGTTAAGAAGATCATTCGCTCCAAGAAGATCGGCGATGGTCTGACCACAATCGGCAAATGTTTGCCTTATACCGAGATCGACCCCCTTTTTAACTGTTTCACCATATACCAGCAGGGGTACATATTCCCGGGTATGGTCGGTATGGCTCTCGTAAGTCGGGTCGCACCCGTGATCAGCGGTAATCATCAGGATATCGTTAGGCAACATGCTCTTGATAATTTGGGGAAGCTTTTCGTCGAACTGTTCGAGTGCCAGCGCATATCCCTCAGCATCACGCCTGTGTCCATAAACCATGTCAAAATCGACAAGATTTACAAAAATCAACCCTTTCTCATCTCTATGGTGTTGCATGGCTTGACAGGTCAGCTCTATACCATGCAGGTTATTATGGGTATGGATCTCTTCAGTGAGCCCCCTGTGTCCAAAAACATCGCCTATCTTGCCGATGCCCACGGTCAAAAATCCTGCCTTGTGAAGAATGTCCAGAAGTGTCTCCGCAGGGGGTTCAATGGAATAATCTTTTCGTTCGCTGTTTTTTCTTTCAAACTGTCCGGAGCTGCCCTTGAAAGGTCTGGCAATTACCCTTGCCACCGAATGTGACCCCGTTAATAACTTTCTGGCGATCCTGCAATATTGATAGAGCGTTTCCGATGAGGTAATCGCTTCATGGGCGGCGATCTGAAAAACAGAGTCGGCCGATGTGTATACAATGGGATTCCCTGTATCAAGATGCATCTGACCCAATTCTTCCAGGATAACGGTACCGGATCTGGGATAATTTCCCAGGGTTTTCCGCCCGATTTTTTTTTCAAAGAGTTGGATGATATCCAACGGAAATCCATCCGGATAGGTCGGGAAAGCCTTTCTTGAAATAATACCGGCAATCTCCCAATGCCCGGAGGTTGTATCCTTGCTTGACGATTGCTCCGCCATCTTGCCGTAGGCACCTGAAACAGATTTGGAATCACATCCCAGGGGGACAATTTCTCCCAAACCAAGGGAACATAGATTGGGAATTATCAGCCCACCATGGTGCGCGTATACATGGGGCAGCGTAGCGGCTCCCGAGTCATTGAAAGCAGCTGCATCGGGAAGTGATCCTACACCAAGGCTATCTAAAATAATGAGGACGATTCTGGTATTCATCTTCGGATATTATTTTAATTGGCCATACCGGTCAAGAGTATCCTGAATAAAGAATTCTAATCGAGAAAACCCATTCTTTATTTCACTCCATGTGGGCGTGTGGTAATCCCCAGTAATTGCAATGGAAGGTTGGAATATTGGGCTTGCAACCGAACCACCGTCGATTGCGTTTTCAACACCTCAATGGTCAGTGTCAGTAACATCCTGGACCCACTATACTATTCCATTTATCCATCATTCCATTATTCCTGTTTATTATTTAACTGGATTAACATAGTAGATTTTAGAATTAAAAAAATTATATGCGGAAACTGAAAATTATCTTGATATCGATATGACATACGATCTATATCTTTAGGGTCATTTCTCATCATTTTAGGCCTTTTGAACCTGGTACTGACGAAAACTTTAGCCATGTTCCAAAATCATTTTCAGCTCCATATTCACCATCACCCAAAAAGGAGGCAACCCTATGAAGAGAATTAACAAACGGCTTAGCCAACTTGCCATCATTTTCGTTGCGGTCGGCATGCTAACAATGGTGGGACCATTTACAGCCAACAGTCTCGCAGACAGTCATTACACAACAAAAGACCTGAATGAACAACTTGTCATGGCAACACTCTGGGTCCAGACTTCGGCTGAATTCAGGGCTTTGTGCTATCAGTCTTTTAACCTGGCCAAAATGAACCTTGATGCGTTTCTGGCTTCGTATTCCGGATCCAAGAAGGTCGCTATCAGCGTCGACGTGGATGAAACCCTGATTGACAACTCAGTCTATGAAGCGTTTTTAATTGGGAATGACTTTGGCTATTCGTCAAAAACCTGGGGGCCCTGGCAATCGTCCGGTCTGGCAACTCCCTATCCCGGTTCGATTGAGTTTCTGAATTATGCCAAGCTAAGGGGCGTGGAAGTTTTTTACATCACCAATATAAAAATGAAATATTATGAGCCTGCCAGTAAAAAACTCAAAGCCATGGGGTTTCCCTTTATCGACAAGGAACATCTATTGTTTAGAACCGACACCAGTGACAAACAAGCCCGCCGGGATATTGTGGAAAAAGACTATGTGATCTCTCTATTCCTGGGCGACAACTTGAATGATTTCCTCAGCGTATTTCGCAAGAAACCCATTGACACGCGATCTGCCGAGGTCGATAAAATCAGGGAAG
>JASJGV010000127.1:0-2996 GCA_033791325.1 Desulfobacterales bacterium
ACCAGGATCGATCTGGGCGGTTGCCCCGAAGATTTGAGATACATGTCCGCCCGGCCCAGAATTTTCAGCGTGTCAAGAAGCTCTGCAGCATGAAACGTCATCGCTTTCTGCATCAGCTTATACACGGGGTAGGCATTGTTCGGGTTCGGTGCAATCATAAGGTCGGTACCTGCCGCTCTTTTTTTTGGCTCACCGGTCACCTCCTGATCACCCTCAAGCGAGCGGTCCCAATCCGCCAGCTGATCTTTGAGAGCCGTGTCATGGGTTTGAATCAGGGGCATGACCTGGTCCCGGAAGGTATTGTAGGACATACCGGCCTGCCAGACACCGCCGATAGATGCGCTTGCAAAGTGTCTGATCACAATCAGTCGCCTGACCAGATTAATGGCCGCCGCTAAAAGTTGCAGTTCATGATAGCCGTTTGAAAGCAGTGAATCCATGTAGAACAAGGTGTTTCCAACATTTTTTTCCGACAGGGCATTCGTAAATGCATAAACCGGGTCCTGCTTGGTTCGCGCCAGGGCAAACGAAATATCCTTTACGGTGATACTTCTCCTGTCGCCTACATAATCGATAAGCTTGTTGAGGTTATTCTGAAATGTTCGAATATCAAACCCGGTCATATCACAGAGTGCCTCAAAGGCTGAAGTTTCCAGCGTTTTATCGTGTTTTGAAAGAAGGCCTTGCATACTTTCCCTGAGAACGGCATCCTGTGCTACCCTGTCCGCTTGCCGATCACCCTGTGGCACGGAACAGTCAACCACCAGTCCAGCCTTTTCCGTGACCTTGTAGAGCCGTCGACGCTTATCGACAGCTGCAGCCGTCATGATCAAATAATGCTTGTCCGGGAATTCATCTGCCAGGGCCGCTATCAGTATTTCAGCGGCATCACCGGACATTGACTGCCCTTTCCGGGCCTTGTCCGACGGGGCTGTTTCTTTCTGCGTTGTAGAAAAAAGGGAGCAGTCCAGCAATGACACAACCTTGCCGCTTTCCAGAAGCGCATACGTGTTCAGGCTCTGGACAGCGGCAAGGACGTTCTCATGGGTTCCTTCCCAGGCTTCATAACTGTATTGCCTGGATGAGCCGGGTATGAGAAAGGCCAATATGGTTTGCAGTGCCGTCTTGGTCAACACTTCCTCGCCGTAAAGCAAGAAAACCGGACAGCCAAGCGATCCTTTATCCTGCGTTAAGCGCTTTAAGTGTCGTTGAACCTCGTTGTGCTTGATAACCGTCAATTGAGTTCTTTGAAAAGCAGATGATATATAAAAAGACCGATACCGCTGGTGATGGCACTGTCGGCAACATTAAATGCCGGCCAGTGAAGATTCTTTACATAAAGGTCGAGAAAGTCGATCACTTTTCCAATTCGGATTCTGTCTATGATATTACCGATAGCCCCTCCCATGATTAAGGACAGGCCCAATTCCATAAATCCCTGGCCGGGCGGTGTTTTGACATAGAGAAAGAAGATCAGGCCCATGGCCACCACCGATGAGATCAGAAAGAAAAGGTGTCGCAGTTCCGAAGGGCTGCCGGCTAGAAAACCAAAGGCACCACCCGGATTATAGATGTGTGTCAAATTAAAAAATCCCGGAATGACGGATATTGTCTGGTGTACAGGGACTGTTGATACAATCAGGGCCTTCACAAACTGGTCCACGATACAGATAGTTCCGGCAATCAGCAGCAGCCTGACGTACCGATTTCTTAAAATTGATAACAGGGAACCCCCGGCCTTTGTGTTCATTTTAATTTTTCCTTGTTCCCAACCAAATCCGGATATAGAGATTGTCAGAAAAACGTTCCGATTGAGGACCGTTTTTCTGCTACAAACCCTTATGCCGCCATCCTATTTTCGGAACATTATTATAACAAGCGGTACAAAATCTACAATTATGCCGCTTGAACCGAAATAGTGAGCGCGTTCCCCGTAGGTTCTGCCGTTCGGCAGTGCTTCGCATGCTGCGAGGAATGTTCAAATACTCAGGTGATATCTAAGGTCTCCACGATACCCACGCAGCGATCACAGATGGTGAGAAAGTCCT
Source organism: Desulfobacterales bacterium (assembly GCA_033791325.1). Lineage (GTDB taxonomy): Bacteria > Desulfobacterota > Desulfobacteria > Desulfobacterales > B30-G6 > B30-G6. Next base: position 2,049 of record JASJGV010000127.1, read on the forward strand.
CATTTGACCCAACAGAGGGGCTGTGCGTCCAACACCGCTCACACTTCTTGCCCTGTGAAGGCGCCACTTCTATGCTGAGGCCCTCTATCTCTTCGCTCTGAAAAGCATGTTCGCCCAAGGAGTCCTGAGTCAGGTCTGCCTGGGAGACAATGAGGATAAAACGCAGATCCGCTGCATATGGCTTCAATGTCTTATAGGATTCCGGGTCTACAGACAATGTCACAGCTGCATCCAGGGGATGACCGATCAACTTCCGGGTTCTAGCTTCCTCAAGCGCTTTGGTGACTTCGCCGCGGATATCGAGCAACAGTTTCCAGTTCTGGGCCAGTGCTTCATTTTTCCATACGGTCTCCGCCACAGGGAGGTTCTGCAGATGGATACTCTCCCCTTCTTCATTCCAGCCGGGCATATATTTCCAGATTTCCTCAGCCGTGAATGGCAGAATCGGGCTCATCAGTCGTCCCATGGCGTCCAGAATGGCGTGCATGACAGTCTGGGCGCTTCGTCTTGCCACGGATGCAGGTGGGAAAATATAAAGACGGTCTTTCAGGATATCCAGATAAAAAGCCGAGAGATCCAGGGTACAAAAATTGTAAAGTGCATGATAGATTACATGAAATTCATAGTTATCGTAAGCACTGCGCGTTTTTTCGATAATCCCATAAAGTCGATGCAGCGCATATTGATCCACCTCCAGCATTTCGTCATAGGCGACGCTGTCCTTTTCAGGATCGAAGTCATACAGATTTCCGAGCATGAAACGACTTGTGTTTCGAATACGACGGTAGGCATCACTGAGCTGTTTCAATATATTTTCAGAAATGCGAATATCGTCTTTGTAATCGGATGCCGCCACCCAGAGACGCAGGATTTCTGCGCCATATTTATCGATGACTTTCTTGGGGGCAATGACATTTCCAACGGACTTGGACATTTTGCGGCCATCGG
>JASJGV010000128.1:0-3989 GCA_033791325.1 Desulfobacterales bacterium
GCACCGTGCTTTAGCACCAGGTAGAGCGCCCTCGCATTATCCTCCACCTGAAGCCAGTCTCTTACCTGATCGCCTTTCCCATACACCGGCAGCGGCTTGCCATCCAGAGCATTGAGAATCATCAGCGGAATCAATTTTTCCGGGAATTGATAGGGACCGTAATTATTGGAGCAGTTTGAAATGGTAACAGGGATACCGTAGGTCCGGTGGTAGGCACGCACCAGGTGGTCTGAGGCGGCTTTGGATGCAGAGTAGGGGCTGCTGGGATCATAGGGGGTTGTTTCCGAAAAAAAACCCTCTTTTCCCAAAGACCCGTATACCTCGTCCGTGCTGACGTGGTGAAATCGTTTAAGATGGTTTAAATGCTGCCGTGTCTCTTCAAGGAGTGTGAATGTCCCCTGGATATTGGTGTTGACAAAGGCATCTGGTGCCACGATGGATCGATCCACGTGGGATTCTGCTGCAAAATGACAGATGGTATCGATTTCGTAGGTTTTGAAAATACTCTTTACCGCAACGGCATCACAGATATCGGCATGTACAAATACATAGCGATCACCGCTAGCTTCATCTATTCCCGATAGATTTTCAGGGTTCCCGGCATAGGTTAAATTGTCCATGTTGATGACACGGCCGCTGAAAGCGGTTTCAGACATGAGATAGCGGATGAAATTGGCGCCGATAAAGCCGCATCCACCGGTAACAAGAATATTGTTCATGGGATTTTATCCTTTAGCTGTAAGCAGTAAGCCATAAGCTATAAGCTATAAGCGGTCAGCAGGCTTATCGCTTACTGCTTATCGCTCTAATACCACATTCCCCGAGTTCTGTCAGGCGAAACCTGCCTGCTTCTGAACAGAGACCTTGAATTTTATGACAAAATACGATAATGATACCCACTTAAAAATATGATTCTGGCCTGCACTGATTCCAGTGCGGGCCAGATTAATTGAAAAGAGACCCCCATGGCAGAAAAACCCGACATCAATCACCTGTTGCGATCTCTTCCCGGTGTTGATCGTATTCTTGAATGGTTCAAGGCGGACCCATTTTATTCAGATGTTCCCAGATCCATACGGGTCGATACGGCCCGATCTGCCATTGAATCGCTCAGGACGATGATTCTCGATCCGCAAACAGCGTTGCCCGGGGAGATGTTTTCCGAGTCATCCATCATGAAGCAGATCAAGAAGCAGGTTGCAGCGGTCATGATGCCGAATCTGAAACAGGTGATCAATGCTACCGGTGTTGTCATTCACACCAACCTCGGTCGTTCGTTACTGGCGGATGCGGCCCTCGAAAATATGCACAAAATTGCCGGCGGATATTCAAACCTGGAATTTGATCTCGTTTCCGGTAAGCGGGGCTCCCGATATAGTATTGTCGAAGATCTTATTTGTGAGACAAGCCGGGCCCAGGCCGCCATGGCAGTCAATAACAATGCCGGGGCGGTTCTCTTGTGTCTGGAAACCATTGCCAAAGGGAAAAATGTCATTGTATCACGTGGGGAACTGGTAGAGATTGGCGGGTCTTTCAGGATCCCGGATGTCATGACCAAGAGCGGAGCCGTCTTAAAAGAAGTCGGCACCACGAATAGAACCCATCTACGGGATTATGAGAACGCCATCGATGAAAACACCGGGCTCCTGTTGAAGGTTCACACCAGCAATTACAGTGTGGTGGGTTTTACCGCCGGCGTATCTTTAAAGGAACTTGTCGCTCTTGGGGAACGGCACCATGTCCCGGTGATGGAAGATCTCGGCAGTGGGACATTCATCGATTTGTCCAAATATGGACTCCTGAAAGAGCCCACGGTACAGGAGTCCGTGTCCACAGGCGTGGATGTGGTAACTTTCAGTGGAGATAAGCTTCTGGGTGGACCCCAGGCAGGTGTAATCGCCGGGACCAGGGAAATGCTGCACAAGATCAAACTGAATCCCATTACCCGGGCCCTAAGAATTGATAAACTGACCCTGGCCGCCCTTGAAAGCACCCTGCGTCTCTATCGTGACGAAGAAGACGCCGTGGAAAGAATCCCGACATTGAGAATGTTGACCATGTCTGGGCAGACCATTCAAGGCAAGGCCGAAAGGCTTATGGCACTGTTGGAAAATTTAGAGAGGAAGGGACTCCATGTGCAATCTTTTGATGCCAGTTCCCGTGCCGGGGGTGGTTCTCTGCCCCTGCTGCAGCTGCCCAGCAAGTGTGTTGGTGTCAAGATATTGAAATTCTCCGCAAGCCGCATCGACAGGTGGATGCGGGCGCATACACCCGCAATTGTCGGTAGAATTGAAGATGACTTTTTTATGATGGATGTCCGGACCATCCAGGAAAAGGAGCTGGTTTTCATAACAGCGGCTTTTGAGCAGCTGCTGGGAGACCTGTGACATCCCATCCGGAGACGAAAAAGATCTAAAAAATTTTGTGATTTTCAGATTTCGTTTTTAGTTTTGTCACTATAAATTTTAATACAGCATATTAACTTTCGGGAATATTCAATAATGACATCAAAATCAGGCAAACCAAAACCGACCATTTTCTCCGAACGCGGCACAACCCGCCACTTCCTTTTCAATCCCCCTGCAGCAGCGTCAATCAGTGGGGATTCACCTTTGTCAGGCAATGGATCAATCGAGGCCTTGCAACAGGCTTTTCCGGAAATTCATTGTGGTGACGCGTTCCTGCAATACACCACGAAACAGATGCAGAACGTCTCGTGTTTTGGCAGTATGGTTATCCGCATGGATGGTGTCGGCAATCCTGACAACGCATCTGACGACGATGGAGATTCGTTTTGTATCATGGACGTCAGCCGTGTGATCGATAAACTGTGCAGGATGGAAAACGGTATCTGGGGGCCGGTGCAGTCGGATTCCCTGGGATGTTTTTTTTCTGGAAAGAACGATGCCGACACGTTGAAACTGGCGGAAGAGATTCAGGACAGGGTTGAAGGGCTTGCCAATGGTTCGGTTTCCATTGGCGTTGCTTCCTATCCAACGGGCGATTTTAATAAAGAAGATGTCTTCGGCAATGCCGGAAAGGCACTGACGCATGCCTCATTTTTTGGTACCAACAGTGCTGTCCTGTTCGATGCCATCAGTCTGAATATCAGCGGAGATGAGTTGTACCAGAAGGGGGATGTGTCGGGTGCCGTCAAAGAACTGGAATCAGCATTAAAACTGGACCCGGAAAATGTCAATGTCCTCAATAGCCTGGGTGTCTGTTATGGGGTGGAAGGATCTTTGGAAAAGGCTCTCGAGGTCTTTAGTGATGCTAGCAGACTTGATTCCCGGGAGGTCATGGCCTTGTACAATGCCGGATATGTGCACAGCTTGTTGAACCAGACGGAAGATGCGTTGAGATGTTATCAAAAGGCAGAAGTCACCGGGGAAGATATCTTCGAAGTAATTTTTCAGCTCGGCAAATTGTACCTGGGCCAGGGGGATCTGGATGCGGCAAAAACCTACCTGGAAAAGGCGGCCCGCCTGCAGCCGGAATCCTGGATCGCCTATCTTCACCTGGGTGAGTGTTGTGAAGCACTGCATATGACCGACGAAGCTGTCATGCATTATGAAACAACAGTTAAAAAGAATCCAACAGATGCGTGTGCCCTGTCAGCGTTGGGTGTTCTCTACAATGAAAAATCGGAAAACCCCGAGATCTCGACCCTGTTCTGCGAGAAAGCCGTTGAAATGTCACCTGAGAGTGGTTTGTTTCAATTCCGTCTGGGAAAGGTCTACTTTCACCAGGAGCAGCCTGAAAAAGCCCTGTCAGCCTTCAACAAGGCCATGGACCTGGGCTATCCTGCTGAATCGGAGATGGCCATGGCGCGTGAACACTTAGCCCGAGAATCTCAAGAAATTTGACGAGAAAAAATGTATTTTCAGGATGGTGGCGGCAGTTGACTTTGTTGACCCGGTGCTTATTTTCAAGCCCGACGAAATGGAGATAAGGAGAAACCCCCATGCCCATATATGAATACTGTTGCA
>JASJGV010000129.1:0-3759 GCA_033791325.1 Desulfobacterales bacterium
GTAGAAGACTTTGTGGGACGTTTTTCCTTTAACCTGAATGTTTTTGGAAATCTGTGGGAACAGATAGGAAAATTCAGAGCAGCCAGGAAGCTCTGGGCCAGGATGTTGAGAAATGAATACCATATTCAGGACAAAAAGAAACTTTTTCTGCGGGGTCTTTTTGGCGGCGGCGGCAGTGGACTCACCAAAGAGCAGCCTGAAAACAATATCATGAGGGGTGCCTTTTATGCCCTCGGTGCTGCCCTCAGCGGCGCTCAGACCACTGCCCTGTGCTCATTTGATGAAGCATACACCATCCCGACACCAAGAGCAGCCCTGCTGTCCCTCAGAACACTCGAGATCATCATGGATGAGGTGGGGCTCAGGGATACAGTTGACCCATTGGCCGGATCCTATTTTATTGAAACCCTCACCAAGGAAATGGAAATCAAGATATTGGAGGAGATGACCGCCATTCAAAAAGTGGGCGGGATGATTCCGGCCGTATCATCAGGATATATCCAAAGAAAAGTGACCCGGCAAGCCTATGAATATGAAAAGGGGCTGCAAAGTGGGGAGTTTACCAAAGTTGGTTTGAATAAATATACCGACGGTGAAGAATCCGGGCCCGATGTTGCGCTTCACGAGCATAACGAGGTCTGGGTCGAAAAACAAATCAACCGTTTGCAGGAATTGAAGGGTTCTCGCAACAACCAGGTCGTGAAACGTACGTTACAGGCACTCGAAAAGGGAACCCGGCAGGGAAAGAATGTCATGCCCTTGCTGGTGGACTGCTGCCGGGAATATGCCACCGTTGAGGAAATGACCTCAGTGCTTCGTGATGTGTTCGGGGAGTGGCAGGAGCCGGCTATCTTTTAACCTAACTAAAGCATACCCCTGTTTTATTCACATTGATGAGATTTGGAATACTGGAATACTGGAATATTGGAATACTGGAACAATGGGTTAAAAAAGATATGGGCCGAAAGTGGGGTGTCTTTATTTATCGTTAAAGCGATCTTCCCATTGTTTATTGGATTGTTTTTTTTGAAGAGATGCAATCAGTTTAAGTAGTGTGTTTTCAAGTTTATAATGCAGTTGGTCTAACCGTTCATAATCGTTTTCAGATATTTGATCTGCTTGCCTACAGCTGATATAGCATGAATGAAATTCTCCACATGAGCCAAGTGCTATATTTAGAAAGTTAAGATACTCTTTCAGGCTGCGACGACAATAGCCTTCTGAAATGTTCCTTGAAATGCTGTGAGCGGCATCGATACTGTTTGAAGCAACTTTTTTCAGTTCAAATGGGAAGTTAATAAATGTCTTACAGGCCAGGACATATAGGGCGATGGCATCTTGCCAAACCCTGAGCTTTTCAAAACCACGGTTGACGTTTATTCTATCCATGCCGGGTTTATCTCATGAATCATGTTTTTTAACAATGAAATGTAATACAGTCCCAATATTCCAGTATTCCATCTTTCCACCATTCCAATAGTGGACCGAGTGAACGAGTTTCAACAGGAGACCATCGTGAAGAAAAATACCTTTCGTCTGGGTTGTGATATTGGTGGTACCTTTACTGATTTTGTACTGGTGAATGACCAGACCGGTGAATTTCAGACCCACAAGTGTCTTACAACCCCTGCTGATCCATCCGAAGCCGTTGCAGAGGGTGTGGGTCAACTTGAAATAAACACACCCGGGTTTATGGCCTTAACAGACGAATTCATTCATGGGACGACCCTGGTGATCAACGCCATCATTGAAAGAAAAGGCGCCAAAACCGGTCTTATCACCACACAGGGTTTCAGGGATGTCCTGGAACTGGGACGTGAACTCCGTTATGATGCCTATGATATTTTTGCAGAATATCCTGAACCCCTGGTACCCCGCTTTTTGAGAAAAGAGATTGCCGAACGTGTGGCCAGCGATGGCAGGATTCTGTTACCCATCCAATCAGAGGATATTGCCACCATTCTCAAAGAGTTGCAGGACATGCAGATCGAATCTCTGGCAATCTGTCTTCTCAATTCTTATGAAAACCCGATTCACGAAAAACAAGTCAAACAAGAGATTGAAAGACTCGCTCCTGAACTTTCACTTTCCACGTCCTTTGAAGTGTTGCCACAGATTCGTGAATATGAACGGTCCTGTACCACCGTCACCAACGCATACGTAAAACCCATAACATCCAAATATCTTGAAAAGCTTTCTTCACGACTCAAGGGGCTCGGATTCAACGGTAAACTCTTTATCATGCTGTCAAGCGGTGGCATTACCTCCATTGAAACAGCCCGCAAATTTCCGGTACGCATCATTGAGTCAGGTCCCACCGCTGCGGTTATTGCATCCCAGCACTATGGTAATATGTTCCAGATCAAAGACATGTTCTGTTTTGACATGGGGGGCACCACAGCAAAATCCTGTCTGATACAAAAAGGCCAGGCTGGTATGGTTTCAACATTTGAAGTGGGCAGGGTTCAACGATTTAAAAAAGGTAGCGGGCTGCCCATTCAGGTACCGGTTGTTGATCTCATGGAAATCGGTGCTGGTGGTGGCAGTATGGCAAAGATCAGTAAAATGGGGCTACTGCAGGTGGGACCGGAGAGTGCCGGTGCAGATCCCGGACCGGTCTGTTATGGTAAAGGTGGCAGCCATCCGACCGTCACTGATGCCGATCTGGTGCTGGGATATCTTGACCCGAAATATTTTCTGGGTGGCAGCATGCGTTTGGACAAAAATGCTGCTGAGCAAGCAATTTTGAATAATATTGCAGAACCCCTGGGCTGCTCTCATGTGGAGGCCGCTTTTGGTATCCATGACCTGATTAATGAAACCATGGCAGCTGCTGCCAAAACGCACATTGCTGAAAAAGGAGGTAACCCGAATATCGTTACCATATCTGCATTTGGAGGCGCAGGCCCTGTACACGCCTATGGTCTTGCAAAAAAAATCAATGCACCCAGAATCCTGGTGCCGCCATTGGCAGGTGTTGGATCTGCCCTGGGCTTTTTTACCGCTCCCGTGGCATTTGATTTGACCCGCAGCCACCGGGTCCGGCTTGACGATGCTGACTTTAATGAAATCGAGTCACTTTTTAAAGCCCTGGAGGCCGAAGGCGCTGCCATTTTGGAGAAGAAGGTTGATGACAAAACCCTTTGCATAGAGAGAACCTTGATGATGCGGTTTATCGGTCAGGGGGCTGAGACCGATATCGTTTTGGAAAACAAACCCTTTTATCATTGGAAAACCTCGGAAATTCGAGGGCGATTCGATGAGGTATATCAGAAACTTTATGGGAGGACCTATCCGGAAACACAAATTGAGTTTGTAACCTTCAAGGTGCGTGTCAGTGAGCCGGAAAGACCCTTTCAACTACCCAGATTTGAAAGTCAGACCGGCCAACTGACGGATGCACGAAAAGGGTCACGCCCGGCATTTTCTCTGACCCAGAAAACGTTTTTACCCCATGACGTTTATGATCGCGCAAAGCTATTCCCCGGGGCTGCCCTTAAGGGCCCTGCAATTATCGAAGAAAGGGAATCCACCATTGTAATCGGTGAAGATGCCGCCTGTACGGTGGATTCTTATGGGTTTGTGTGGATAGAATTGTAGCGGTTTTAGGTGTTAGGTCCGCAGTGTAACCGTAGGCCTAAAACTTAAAACCTAAAACTTAACACTAATAAGTTAACTCCTTAATATAAAGAAAAAAAGTCGATATGTCTCCTGATTCAAATTGTAAACACCTAATGACATGCTTCATGTACGAATAGA
>JASJGV010000130.1:0-2601 GCA_033791325.1 Desulfobacterales bacterium
GCAGGCATATAGTAGATATGTCGAGGATTAAATTTATATTCGCAACGCAGAGTTTGGATGAAAAAGCGATTTTTCAAGGGAGCCTATTGTTGCTCCCAAAGATAACGACTGGTTCGGTGAGAATCAAATTGATAAATCAGATAGTTTGACGCGCACCAATCAGGATTTGCGATGGTAAAGAAAACTGCCAAAAGAAAACCCGTGACACAAAATGTATCGCGGGTTGGGCACTGCAAAGATGTTCGAACCGCTATCAGGAAATCGCTGCTCGCCCCTCCTCGGTGACTGAATATTTACAACGAACCGGGCTCTCTACCAGCCCTTTCTTCTTCATGGCGGTTATCCGGCTGCTGATGGTCTTGCCTTCAAGGCCGGTCGCTGCTGCTAAATCCTTTGAGCCGCAGGGTTCTTCCGACTGTGCCAACGCGGCAAGAATCTGTTTCTGCTCATCAGTGAGCTCACTTTTTGTGCTCCCGCATCCACAACTCATCTCTGTTTCTCCTTTGCTTTACGATTTTTTCTCTGACAGGGTGGGCAGATACCGACGAATTCCACCCGATATCCGGTAATCTTGTAGTCTCCCGGCAAGGATACCGACGAGGTAGCGATCAACCCACGTTCCAAGCTGATATTATCCACACGCTGGCACTGGACACAATAAATATGGTCATGGTCCTCGGTGTCATAATCGAATCGTTTCTGTCTGCCGCTGATCTCAAGCTTTGCAATAACACCAGCCCCGGAGAGGGTCTCGAGGTTACGGTACACCGTTGCCAGGCTGATGCGCGGCATGATTTTCTTGACACGACCATACAGCTCATCGGCCGTCAGATGCTGCTTGCTTTTCTGGAGTTCTTTAAGAATCATCTCCCGCTGATTTGTCATTCTCAACTGCATCTCTCACCCTTATTAATAATGATTTCTAATCCTAGCTAATAATGATTTTCCTGTCAACTCCGATCAGTCAACACACGCTTGGGACAATTCCCCGCGGACGTGACATCCGGCAGCATTAAAAATGGAAATTGACATCCATACGACCTCGCCAAGTTGTTTTTTCTGTTTATGGTAAGGACATGTCTATTCTCGAAGTAAAAAATCTTAAAAAAGTCTATCGCGATATCGTCGCGGTAGAGGATGTCTCTTTTGCGGTGAGTGAAGGTCACTGTTTAGGACTGCTGGGCCCGAATGGTGCCGGCAAGACCACCACGATGGAAATAATCGAGAATATCATCACGCCAACCAGTGGGACCATTTACTACAAGGGTACCGAGAGGAGCAGATCGTTCAGGGAAGAAATCGGCATTCAATTTCAGCACACCTCGCTGTTGAACTTTCTTTCAGTTGCGGAAACCATTGAATGTTACCGGCAATTATATCGAAAGAGTGTAGAAACAGAGTGGCTCATAGATCGATGCGACCTGTCGACCATACTGACACGAAAAAATAACCAGCTTTCCGGCGGTCAGAGACAGCGCTTAATGCTGGCCCTGGCACTACTTAACGAACCTGATTTGCTCTTTCTTGACGAACCATCCACCGGGCTTGACCCGCAATCCAAACGTTACCTCTGGGACATCGTGGAGGAAGTGAAAAAAGAGGGCAAGACGATCATCCTGACAACCCATTCAATGGCGGAAGCTGAGTTCCTCTGCGATTCAATTGCCATCATGGACCAGGGACTCATCATCGCCAACGGCAGTCCTGCCCAGCTGATCACCGACCATTGCAATACAAACACCATTACCCTTTCACCTGAGTCCGTTGCAAAACAACTGTCCTGTCTGGAGATGGATTACAAAACCAACGGAAGCAGTGTTTTGATCAAGACAACCCATGTTGATGACACGCTGGGAAAGCTGATTTCCTGCGGTGTTGATCTCTCCGAAATGACCGTTTATTCTGCAAACCTTGAAGATGTTTTTCTGCATCTGACCGGACGGACACTCAGGGACTAGTCCGGTGGAAATAATAAACTTTAAGAGAATCTGGACGATGTTCCGGGCCAGAAACAAGGAGTTTTTTCGAGACCGTGCGGCATTTGGCTGGAATTTTGCCTTTCCTTTTCTCATCATCATCGGCTTCGGAATTATTTTCAGTGGCGAGAGCCTCCAGCAATACAAGGTCGGCGTGTATCCCCAGACAGGTAAAACGGTCGATTTTTCCAAGAGCGACATTCCGCAGTCATTGCAAGTGAGCAAGGCAATCCGTTTTGTCCCCATCATTAATCTTGAAGACGGGTTGGAGAAAATCGAACTCCATAAGATCGATCTGCTGATCGATGGCCGATCAAGCCAGTCCTCATATTGGGTTAACAGCGCCTCCCCCAAGGGCTATATTACCGAGCGTTTATTTCGTGCTGACCTCCTGCCGGCAGATACAACCGTTGTTGAACGTCGGGTGGTCGATGGCCAGCAGGTGCGTTATATTGACTGGTTTTTCCCCGGCATCATGGCCATGAACATGATGTTTTCCGCACTCTGGGGTGTCGGATATGTGGTTGTCCGTTACCGAAAAAACGGCGCACTCAAGCGATTGAAGGCTACCCCGTTAACACCATTCGAGTATCTAAGCGCACAAATGTTGTCCCGCATTTTTCTG
>JASJGV010000131.1:0-12407 GCA_033791325.1 Desulfobacterales bacterium
ACACGGAAGTTAAGCTCTTCTGCGCCGATGGTACTGCATGGGCGACTGTGTGGGAGAGTAGGCCGCTGCCGAGAATTCTTTAAAGCCCGATGTTTCTCAAGAAACATCGGGCTTTTTTTTATGCCGTCATTTAAAAGCTGGCCCTTTGGGCCAGATCAGAGATATTTGGCTATGCAGATGGTGATAGCCACTATAGGGGTTGTCAGAAAAATGTTCCGATCTTGAACCGTTTTTCTGCTACAAACCCTTATGCCGCGATCCTATTTTCAGAATATTATTATGACAAGCGGTATAAAATGCGAAGCACGAAATTCGCACGAACTATCCGAACAGGATAAATCCTAAACAACACCTAAGGTTGTCATTCCCGCGAAGGCGGGCATCCAGTAAGAGACTGGATGCCGGATCTTGTCCGGCATGACGGGTTTGGCTATTTAGTCGCCGGGTTAATAACAACGCTTGATTGCTATTAATACAATCCAACCTTCTGGTCTTCCTGAACAGCTATAAATTGCATAAAGTACGTAGGTGTGATAATTTCTATGAAATAGCTGTTGCTGTTAAAATTCGGTATACGGAGTATTCATGTTTGCGCGGGCATTGAAAAGCAATGTTATCATCAGCCTATCTGTTTTATTGTTTATTGGCATGATTTCTATCGATTTTGTTGCTGTTCGAATATTTCAGCAACGTGCCATTCAGGCTGAAATAGACAAATGTGCACTGCTGGTTACAATGGTAGAGAATAGCCTTACCTGGCAAAATGAAATTTTGGACGCACCGCTATCTCCTGAACTCAAAAACAGGATACTGACTGTGTTCCGTGATACTGGCATCGTGTGTGCTCGTATACAGTTGCTGGGCAACCATACGATTTTGTTGTTTGGTGACAATTGTGACGATCAATATCGACTTGAAAAGGCAGTTAACAAGGCCATAGAATCAGGGCAACGCAGGGTCGAATTTTCGGGATCAGTGTGGGGGGTTTACTGGTGGCAACGGGAAAGCATGGTTTTTTCAACACCGATTATGGTTGGAGGGCAAGTTGCCGGTGGTATCAGTCTTGCCGGAAACCTCGAAGTTTTGTATCAGGATCTTCGCAACGCACATAAATATGTGTTTATCTATCTTTTAATCAATATCATTATCCTGACATTCATCGGCTTTCATCGGCTTTTTAAAGTATTCCTGGAACCCATCGAAAGGCTGGCCAAAAGAGCAGAGAATTATCAGGAAACTGATGGGGCTTTTTTTCCTGTCCGGAAACAGGACAATGAATTACAGGTGCTATCAAAAGCCTTGAACAGCATGACCCGGCGAATCACTGAAGACAGAAACAAATTACAGGATGCGGTTTACAATCTGGAAAAAACCAATACCGAACTCAACAAAGCCCAGGAAGAAATCATTCGTGCTGAGAAACTTGCCTCTGTTGGTAGGCTCTCTTCAGGGATAGCACATGAGATCGGCAATCCCATTGGTATTATTATGGGGTATCTGGAGTTACTCAAACAGGGCGATATTCAATCCCAGGAAAAACTTGATTACATTCTGAGAACGGAAAAAGAGATCCACCGGATGGACACCGTCATCAGGCAGCTGCTGGATCTATCGAGGCCGTTGGTTGTCGATTCAAGTATCGTATCCATCCATGATGTTATCGATGACATTGCAAACGTTCTGAATGTGCAACCGCTTATGTCGAATATTGAATTGACCCTTTCCCTTGGGGCTCAATCCGATCAGGTATTGGCAGACCCGAATCAGTTACGACAGGTATTTTTGAACCTCGCCATCAATGCTGCAGATGCCATTGCTGTTGACAGTGAGGAGAAACAGGGTCGGCTTGAAATTACGAGTAAAGTCAACGAAACAAATAAAGTTCATAAAAAAGGATTTACCAAAAGCATAGATATCCACTTCATGGACAACGGCCCCGGGATACCCCAGGAGATTTTGGACAATATCTTTGATCCCTTTTTTACAACCAAAGCGCCCGGCAAAGGGACGGGATTGGGACTCTATGTCTGTTTCATGATCGTTGAGTCGATGGGGGGCAACATACAGGCTCACAGCACAGAAGGGCAGGGGATGACGATGACGATTACTCTACCATTAGCCGAATAACACATTGAAAAAACATTTTTCATATAATTTATGGGCGGTTTATATACATCGTGTCATTACGCCTTTGGCTGTCATTAGCCCTACGGGCGACATTAGCACTTCGTGCGTTATTCATCGTAGCTGTAGACAACAACAAATGACATGAAGTAAATAACTAATAATCATCTTCCGCTCCCGCATAATTGAATGGTTACAGACTGTTAACTCTGAGTCATTGACCCTTGGCAGTTGACTGATAAAGAATTAGAAACAAAGGGCCAACAGCAAACACTTGGATCCGGGACCCCTTGGATCCTTGAACCCTTTTTATAGAATTAATATTGTGAATGGTGAATTTCATGAATGAGAAAAGTAAGTTAACAGAAAAACAACGTCTCCTAATCATCGATGATGAAGAAAACATGCGGCACATGCTTATGGCAATGCTGAAGAATTTTGGTTATGAAGTTCAGTCCGCTGCTGATGGTCAACAGGGGCTCTTGCTAATGGATGAAACCGAATTTGACTTTGTTCTCTGTGATATCAAGATGCCCAATATGGATGGAATGGCCTTTCTATTGGAAGCCGATAAAAGAAATTATGAGACCACTATCATCATGATGTCTGCATACGGTAGTGTCGAAACAGCCATTGCCGCCATGAAGAACGGTGCCTACGATTACATATCCAAACCGTTCAAGGCCGATGAAGTCCAGATGACGCTTAAGAAAGCAGAAGAACGCGAGCGATTGAAGCGGGAAAATCGACTCTTGCGTGAGAGAATATCACATATTGAAGAAAATTATCGTTTCAAAAATATGATCGGCAAAAGCAGCACCATGCAGGAAGTTTTTAAACTGGTGGAAAAGGTGGCACAATATAATACGACCGTATTGATATCCGGAGAGAGTGGCACCGGTAAGGAGCTTATCGCAAAAGGCATCCACCTGGCCGGAAACCGATCTGAGCAGAACCTTGTTTCCGTAAACTGCGGCGGTATCCCGGAGAATCTTCTGGAGAGTGAGTTTTTTGGATATAAAAGGGGCGCTTTTACAGGCGCAGACAGAGACAAGAAGGGTCTTTTTCAGGAGGCAGATAAGGGGACGATCTTTCTGGATGAAATCGGGGAGCTGTCTCTGCCGCTCCAGGTGAAGCTTCTCAGGGTGTTACAAGAGAGTGAAATCCGGCCTGTTGGAAGCACCAAGTCGGTCCGGGTGGATGTTCGCATCATTGCCGCGACCCAGAAAAAGCTGGAGGATGAAGTGCCCATGGGCCATTTTCGAGAGGACCTGTTTTACAGGCTCAATGTATTGAGTATCCATCTTCCACCGCTGAGAGATCGACTGGAGGATATACCGCTGCTTATGGATCACTTCATCAGCAGATTCAACAAGCGGATCGGAAAGAACATACGATCTGCCTCTGCGGCAGCCATTGCTTATCTCCTCGCTTACCGTTGGCCCGGAAATATCAGAGAGCTGGAAAACGTTATCGAGCGAGCCGTGGTTCTTTCAGACGGGGATCAGATTTTACCGGAGCTTTTACCGCCGGCCCTGACGGACAGACACGAGCCGGTCTGTGATGAAGAGATGGACCAGATCTACTCGCTGAAGTATGCACGGAAAATGCTGGAAAAAAAGATGATTGTGCGTGCACTGACGGAGACGCATGGGAATCGAACCAGAGCTTCTAAACTTCTGGAGATCAGTCATCCTTCACTTCTCAGTAAGATGAAGATTTATGAGATTGATTTATAATTTGTAACTTTAGAACGGAAAAGAGCTTTCATCACGAAAACACGAAAGCTCGAAAACACGAAAAAGGACCTAAAAGTTCATGAAAGTTGGTGTGAACCGCAACAGCGAGCTCATTCCCCGTAGCTTGCTGCGAGGTTCTTCAATTGTCTTTGACAGACCTAAACTTTCGTCATGCCTGCGAAGGCAGGCATCCAGAAACTGATGTTTGAAACCTCTGCACGCACGCTTAAAATACTGTCTGCTGTCATCTGGTATGGCGGCGCTATTTCTCTGATATTCAAAGGGGGAGGTCTACTGGCTGAAGCGTTTTCATTGCAGCCGGGTGATGCCTGGCCCTTGGGGGTCGTTGTAGCGGGAATTGTTTTCGGGGGTCTGAAAGCCAGGTATTTTTTCAGCGGTGTGTGTGAGAAAAACCTGCTGCGGATCGAATCCCTGAAACGGCCACGGGTCTGGCAGTTTTTCAGAAAGCGCTTCTCTTTCTTTTTACTGCTCATGATCGTTTTGGGGATCAGCTTGTCAGGATGGGCACACCATCGCTATGTGTTCTTGCTTTGTGTCTCAGCACTTGATCTATCGATCGGTGTAGCTTTGTTGGGAAGCAGTTATGTGTTCTGGAAACGTTAAAATCAACCCAATGGGCATGGCCCATAATGGCTGATTTTAACGTAATACTATTTGACTAAAAACGCGCAGCATTTTTAGTCAAATGCCATATTGGATTTCCAATCTTCCCAGACCTTGCCTACAATCTCGGGTCCTGTCTTGAGCGTCATTTTTCCCGATTTTCAACACCTGCATCCTTAAGGCTTATGGCTTTTTGCTTAAAGGCTGATGACCGTTGCATCGCATGCCAGATGGATTAACTCCGCTGCCCCGGCCAGACGTGCATTATCCAGGAGATCGTTTTCATGTATTTTCCGTGTGGCGGCACAGGGTGTACACACCAGCACCGGTACATCATGAGCCTCAAGGTAAGCCAGGTGGTCGTCTGCGGCATCCCCGGTGGCGGAGCGAAGGTGATCTGCAACACCCTTGCGCGCCAGATAGACAGCCTCATCCAGAAGAAACAGGGTCACCTGTTTACCTTCCTGATGCGCAACCATGGCGAGAAAGATAGCGCGGGTTGCGCGATTAGGGTTATCGGTTCCGCAGGCCAGTGTGATAACGACGTGGTTGTTCATTGAAGATTTCCTTTCTTACTTAAATGATCAAATACCGGCATTTTTGAATAGTTTCTCGATATTGAGCTTGTTGATGCTTTCCGTGAAAATATCACCCACAAGAATTTCACCGGCACCCCGTCCCATGATCTTGGTGCGTTCCGCCTGCCCGGACAATTTTTCCTGGGCCGTTTTCTGATTGTCCCCGGTCAGTTTAACCTCATAACTGAAATCCGACTCCCATGTCCGGTCATTTAAATCCAGGAAAAATTGGTTCAGGGTTACTTCCAAGAGGGGTATGCCATCCAATTGTTTTTTCACAACCGTGATTCCCATGGCTTCAAGGCGCTTTTTCATGGCGGTTTCGATCAGACCGGTAAGTGGATATGACGAGATCTCGCCCTTTGGCTTTTTCGGGGTGTTATACAAGGCAAATTTACCATCCCACAAGTTGAATTCTTTTCCGGCTCTTTCGGAGAAAAAGTCCTTTGAATCCCGCCCGTCCAGGATCTGCAGGTTAACGATTTGGTCTTTCAAAGAATCGGATGGCGCTGGTGGTTCATATTTGACATAGAAGTGATAGGGTTTCGCACATGCAATCAGCATGAGCAGGATGATGATGGTAGCGAACAGGGTTACAAGATTTGTTTTGTTCTGTTTCATATGTTTATCTCCTCTTAGGCAGGCCTTTAATAGCCTGTTTTCCTCGATGTTTGTCCTTTCAATAAACTAAAAAGAACCATCGGGCTTGTCAAGGAAAAGAAGTCAAATAAGCTGGAAAAGCATTGACGGTACCCACAAAATAATTGTTTTTGCTTGCAATATCAAAACCCTTTGTGTAAATATTATTATTGGTTTATCCTGAAGACTTCGCAGTAGGCTGCGAGGAATGTTCTGCCGTACAGCAGTACTTCGCAGCGATCGTAAAGAATTCTGTCTATTTCAAATTTGCTTGCTAACCCCGCGGCATGCGAAGTACTGCCGCACGGCAGAACCCATGAGGAGTGCACTCGCCGTTACGGCGAACTGACGCCTGCGCCTGGTTAAAAACGTTTATCCAGACTGTAGGCGTGCATGAAATAAAGGAGAAAGGCATCTTGTTTCAGTGACGGATGTCATCGCTCATTTGTGTAATCTAACTTTTATGGAAGAAGGAGGACTGTCAGATGAAAGGACTAAAAATTTGTCTTATTATGTTAGCTGTTATCGCCATTACCGGTGTCGCCATGGCCGGAACACTCCAGGATGTCAGGGCCAAAGGCTTCATTCAGGCAGGTGTCAACGGTGATCTCTTTGGGTTTGGCAAGGCCGATGAGAAAGGTATGTGGAAAGGACTCGATGTGGATACGGCCAGGGCTATTTCAGCGGCAGTGTTCGGCGATGCCGACAAGGTTAAATACACCCCCTTAACCGCAAAAACACGCTTTACGGCGCTTCAGTCCGGTGAAATCGATGTTCTGACCAGAAACTGCACCCAGACTCTTTCACGAGACACGGCCCTGGGTCTCGACTTCTGTCAGGTCAATTATTATGATGGACAGGGATTTCTCGTTCCTAAAAAACTGGGAGTTAAAACCGGAAAAGATCTTGATGGCGCTGCCGTGTGTGTACTCCCAGGCACGACCACCGAGTTGAACGTTGCGGATTATTTCAGGGCTAACGGGATGAAAATGAGTCCTGTGGTCATTGAGAACACCGCTGAACTGGCCAAGGCTTTTTTTGCCGGACGATGTGATGTCCTGACATCAGACGCATCCCAGCTCGCCGGCACGCGTGCCGTGGCCCCGAATCCAAAAGATTTTATCATTTTGCCGACAATCATTTCCAAAGAGCCCTTGGCGCCTGCGGTTCGACATGGCGACAACCAGTGGAAAGACATTGTCAACTACAGTATACTGGCAATGATTAATGCCGAGGAACTGGGCATCACCTCTCAGAACGTCGACAAGATGCTCATGAGCAAAGACCCGAAAATCATGCGCTTTCTTGGTACGACTCCTGGCAACGGCAAGTCTCTGGGACTGGATGAAAAATTTGCCTATAATATCATCAAGCAGGTCGGAAATTATGGGGAAATATTTGAGAGAAACGTTGGTGTCAATACGCCCCTGGGGATCGAACGCGGCTTGAATGCGCTTTGGACCGACGGTGGCCTGATGTATTCACCGCCTTTTAAGTAAAATGAAATAGATCCATCCGTCATTTTCCTGCCTCTACGGAGGTAGGCCCTGCGCAGGCAGGCATCCTGGAGTCAATCTCCTGGACTCCCGCCTGCGCGGGAGTGACAGTAACCTGTGTTGTCGGCTAATATGCAAACACCCCCCCAAAAAAGCCAAGAGGATACAGCTTCCAAAGCGATCCCGTTTTATAACGACCCCAAGAAACGATCGATTTTATTCCAGATCGGAACGCTTCTGATGGTGGGACTGCTGGCTTTTTATTTAATATCAAACACCATTACCAATCTCGAAAAACAATCCATTGCAACCGGTATCGGTTTTCTGCAGAAAGAGGCTGCTTTTGAAATTGGTGAAACGCCTATTGCCTATTCTGCGGCCGATACTTATGGCCGCGCCCTTGTGGTCGGTTTTTTAAACACCCTGATCGTTTCGTTTGTGGGTATTGTCATTACCATCCTTCTGGGTACATTGGTCGGTGTCGCACGGTTGTCTTCTAACTGGCTCATATCAAAATTTGCCGGGGGGTATATCGAACTTTTCCAGGATATTCCTGTGCTTCTTCAGCTTTTTTTCTGGTACGCTTTTTTTTACAATATCCTGCCCTCACCCAAACAGGCCTTGAATCCTGTTCTGGGTGTTTTTTTGAGCAACCGCGGGCTGGTTTTTGGGATTCCGGCATCACACCCTGTCTATAAATACATGGCGCTTGCATTGGTTGTCGCTTGTGTAGGCATCTATTTTTTACGGCGCTGGGCCAAGGCCAGACAGGAGCGGACAGGGCAGCTGTTCCCTGTTTTTCGCGTGGCGTTGACTGTTGTGATTGGGTTTCCGCTGTTGATCTGGCTGCTGGGTGGCGCTCCCACGGCCATGAATGTTCCTGAACTGCGGGGGTTCAATTTTGTAGGGGGAAGAAACATCAGCCCGGAGTTTACTGCGCTTTTGCTGGGACTGATTCTGTACACGGCAGCGTATGTGGCAGAAGTGGTCCGGGCCGGTATTCAATCTGTCAGCAAAGGACAGACCGAGGCGGCCATGTCCCTGGGCCTCAAGCCGGCATTTGTCCTGAATCTGGTGATTTTACCCCAGGCCCTGCGGGTTATTATCCCGCCGTTGACGAGCCAGATGCTGAACCTGACGAAAAACAGCTCTCTGGCCGTGGCCATCGGTTATCCTGATTTTGTTTCCGTGGCCGGCACAACCATCAACCAGACCGGCCAGGCCATCGAAGGTGTGGCGTTGATGATGATCGTGTATTTGACCTTGAGTCTTATCACATCGGCATTTATGAACTGGTATAATACCAAGATGGCACTGGTGGAGAGATAAGCTTTAAGCGCTAAGCAGTAAGGTATAAGCTGTAAGCTGCTAAAGACAGAACGCTGTGAGCACCTAACGGCCTACAGCCTAAACACCTATACGCCTGATGAGAGATAAAAGATAATCGACCCATGAATGAAGATGTCAAAACAGAAACAGCAGAAGAGATAAAGCCGCCTGTAACCAGTGTGGGGGTTATCGGATGGGCGCGTGCCAATCTGTTCAACAACATCTTTAATTCGATTCTGACCCTGGTTGTACTTTATTTTTTGTGGCAGGTGGTCCCCCCCTTTATTCAATGGGCGTTCATTGACAGCCATTGGTTTTCTACTGGCGAGGCGTGTCGAGGGTCAAATGGTGCCTGCTGGTCAGTGATCCCGGCCAATATCCGCTTTATTATTTTTGGTTTTTTTCCCTACGAAATGCAGTGGCGGCCCCTCTTGGCCATGATTCTTCTGGTGGGGCTTCTTTTTTACAGCCGCAACAGGCGGCATTGGAAAAAATCGCTGCTATATGCCTGGATTATCGGTCTGTTTATCATGGGACTTCTCATGAAAGGAGGCATTCTGGGACTGGCGCCCGTTGAAAGTACCCAGTGGGGTGGGCTTCCATTGACACTGTTGTTGTCGGTTTTTGGGTTGGCTGCGGCCTACCCGCTAGGGGTTGTTTTAGCCCTGGGAAGACAGTCCCAGATGCCGGCCATCAAGACACTTTGTATTGTTTATATTGAAATGATCAGGGGTGTACCGCTGATTACCCTGTTATTCATGTCATCTATTGTCTTTCCGCTGTTTCTGCCTGAGGGCGTTACAGTGAATGTCATTTTGAGGGCGCAGGTGGCCATTATTATGTTTACCGCCGCTTATGTAGCGGAAGTTGTTCGTGGCGGACTTCAGGGGATGGCAACGGGCCAGTACGAGGCGGCCGATTCCCTCGGGCTCAACTACTACCAGACCATGCGTCTGGTGATACTACCCCAGGCGCTGAAAATTGTGATACCCCCTACGGTGAGTCAGCTCATATCGGCCTTGAAAGATACCTCTCTGGTGGTTATTATCGCCCTGTATGATATTCTCAAGACCTCGCAGTCGGTACTGTCGGACCCCACCTGGATGGCATTTTCTTCAGAGCTCTATATTTTCGTGGCACTGATCTACTTTGGCTGCTGCTATTTCATGTCCAGTTACAGCCGGCGTCTGGAAAAAGAACTGGATACCGGGTTGTGAGCCGACGTAACACAAGGATTTGGTTCCTTAAATGTAGTCGTTGTATGTTTTGTGGGAAAAAGTAAAAGCAATCACGAAAACACGAAATCTGAAAAACACTAAAATTTTCATGGTCTTATTCGTGATTTCGAACTTTCGTGTTTTCGTGATAAAAGATTTTCTTCTTTTCCGATCCACCCGGGTTGGGCAATGATCTTATTTTGAAAAAAGTAGAGATAACCATGAATGACACCAATGTAAATTTGAATTCCGTACCGACCGGCGATGCCATTATCGAAATTAAACAGCTCCACAAATGGTTTGGTGAGTTCCATGTCCTTCAGGATATTACTTTAACCGTCCAGAAAAAGGAACGGATTGTCATCTGCGGACCCTCGGGCTCGGGGAAATCAACCCTCATCCGCTGCATCAACCGCCTCGAGGAGCATCAGCGTGGCCAGATTGTCGTGGATGGCATCGAGTTGAGCAATAATTTAAAAAACATTGAAAAAGTACGTACGGAAGTCGGCATGGTATTCCAGCACTTCAACCTCTTTCCGCATCTGACCATCGTTGAAAATCTCGCCCTTGGCCCTATCTGGGTACGGAAGGTTCCCAAGAAAGAGGCTGAGGAGACCGCCATGTACTACCTGGAAAAGGTTCAAATTGCCGAACAGGCTAAGAAATTTCCGGGCCAGCTTTCCGGTGGGCAACAACAGCGGGTGGCCATCGCCCGGAGCCTGTGCATGGCACCGAAGGTGATGCTTTTTGATGAGCCGACATCAGCCCTGGATCCCGAAATGATCAAAGAAGTTTTGGATGTCATGATCGATCTTGCCAGGGAAGGCATGACCATGATTGTTGTAACCCATGAAATGGGGTTTGCAAAAAGCGTGGCCCACCGGGTGCTCTTTATGGATTACGGGAAAATTGTGGAGGGGAATACACCCGGAGAATTTTTTGACAATCCGCAACATGATCGGACCAAACTTTTTTTAAGTCAGATCCTTTAAGTTCTTTCCTTTGCAGAAGATCCCTCTTTTATTCGAGTTACCAAATCTGGTCCTTTGAGCCAGGTCAGAGATATTTGGCTATTCGGATTTAGAATTTATTCCTTATAATGCCTGTTCAAGGGCGGCATAAACCACCCCGGGAATGGTCGCAATTTTAAGATTCAGGGGGTCGGTGGCGTCCATGCATATCCGTTTTTCAATGCCCACGACAAGGGTCTTGCCATCTTCTTCGTGGGAGATGACATGCTCCAGGGTTAGACCTTTCTTGTTAAGATGTTCAAGTCGGGTGAGGATCTTGACCTGTTGATGATAGCGACCCGCACTCAGGTAGCGGCATTGGGTTTCCGCCAGGCCAAAAACAATACCATGTTCTTTCCACAAACGATCGTGGGGAATGCCGACGGTATCGAAGAATTGATGCGCACAGGCATCGAACCATTCATAGTAGCGCGGGTAAAATACAATACCAAGGGCATCGAGATCACCCCACATGATGCGCCGTTCAATGATGTTTTCCATTAGGGATTCCTTAGCCTTTTAGAGGTTTAGCCTGTTAGGCTATAAGCAGTAAGCGGCTTATAGCTTATCGCTTAAAGCTGCCCCTCTAACCAGTTCCAGTACGCCATTCAATGTCTCGCCCTTGAAGCGGATATGGAGAGCCGCTTCGAGCATATCCGGATTGATCAAACGGTCGTTTTGTGCGAGGAGGCTCAATGCCGCCATGGCCATGTCCTGGCGTTTGATCTTTTTTTCCTTGAAATCGATGGATACGATGGTGCCCCGGCAATCCGGGATCTCAACCTTTGAATCCACCAAAATGAAGGTGTCGTCGGTGCAGGAGCTGAATAGCGCTTTTTTCCTGTCGACCCCTTCCTGTCCCAGGGCCAGAACAATATCTGGCACGGCAATGCCTGTGTAATCGATTTTTTCAGGAGATAAAATGACTTCACAGGCTGAGTGTCCTCTTAGAACTGTAATCGGGTAGTCGTTTTTCTGGGTTCCATGGAGTCCTGCTGTGAGCCCGGCATAACACAATATCTCACCGGCTGTAACGATTCGCTGTCCGGCGCTTCCCAGGATCAAAATCTCTTTTCTCTCCTGAAAGAGAGCTGGAAATTGTTTTGTTACCTTTGTGGGTGATGGCAATGGTTTTTGTATGGCAGCTTTTGCCCTGTACTGGGAGCCGTATTCCTCCCGGGTATTTTCCTTCACTGTTCCACGATAGGAAGGCAGACTGTCTATGGAGGTCTGGATGGTCTTGAATGTGGTTTTATTTTGGCGGGTATAGCGACCCGGGCAGATACCCCAGATGTCCATGCTGGAAAACCCCTTGAATCGGATGGCCTGTTCCATCTCGGTTGAAAGGTCACTTTGATAAGCAGAAATTCGGGTCACATAACCTGCACCGGCGGCACGCATGACCCGGCAGGGATCCATGGGTTTTTCGATCTGGTTGAGAAAACCGGAACCCACCAGCGCATCCTGCGGCGTTGTGGCTGAAAACTGCCCCCCCGTCATTCCGTAGTTGAAATTATTGAGGATCAGTAAGGTGATATCGATGTTGCGTCGGCATGTGCTCAAAAGATGGGCGCCACCAATACCAAGACCACCGTCTCCCATGGTGACCACCACGTGAAGATCGGGTCTGGCCAATTTGATACCTGTTGCA
>JASJGV010000132.1:0-3808 GCA_033791325.1 Desulfobacterales bacterium
CCCGTTGATATAGGCCTTGGCGCTGGCAATGATGATGTCGGCATCGGAGCCTCTTCCAAGGGCCACCAGCCCGTTTTCCCTCAGTCGTACGGTAACCTCTCCCTGGGCGTCCGTTCCCCCGGTCAAAGCACTGACCGAAAATCTGCGCAGTTCAGATGTTGTTCCTGTGAGTTTGGCAATGGTGTTATAGGCCGAGTCGATGGGCCCGTTGCCATAACCTGCGCCCGTGATGGATCGGCCATTGATGGACAACTTGACACTGGCCATGGGTATGATGGTGGTTCCACTGTTGACATGCAGGTATTCCAGCTTGAACACCTGTTCGGTACGCAAGATCTCTTCTGTGACCAGGGCTTCCAGGTCTTCATACACAACGTGTTTCTTTTTCTCGGCCAATTCCTTGAACTGTTCAAAAACGATTTTCAGTTCTGAATCCGAGAGCTCGTATCCCAGTTCTTTCAAATGGGTGTAAAGAGCATGCCGGCCGGAGTGCTTGCCAAGAACAAGGCGATTTTTGCTGAGCCCGATGGTTTCCGGCTTCATGATTTCATAGGTCATGCGGTTCTTGAGCATCCCATCCTGGTGAATACCGGCTTCATGGGCAAAGGCATTGGCACCCACGATGGCCTTGTTTGGCTGCACATTCATACCGGTAATCATGCTCACCAGACGACTGGTGGGATAGATCAGTTCGGTGTTGACATGTGTGGACAAGGTGTAGAAATTGGGACGTGTCTTGACGGCCATGACAACTTCTTCAAGGGATGTGTTGCCGGCTCTTTCACCGATCCCGTTGATGGTAACTTCGGCCTGTCGGGCACCTGCATTGATGGCGGCCAGGGTATTGGCGGTTGCCAGACCCAGATCGTTGTGGCAGTGCACGCTTAGTGTTGCTTTATGAATGTTGGGTGTGTGATTCATGGTGTAGGTGATGAGCTCTGCAAACTCATCCGGAACCGCATACCCAACCGTATCCGGCAGGTTCACAGTGCTGGCGCCGGCTTCGATGGCGGCTTCGAAGACCTTGCAGAGATAATCCCGGTCGCTGCGTGAGCCGTCCTCGGCCGAGAACTCAATATTGTCGGTGAGCGTTTTGGCATAGGTGATGGCATCTACGGCGGACTGAACCACCTGGTCCCGATTCATGCGCAGTTTGTATTCCAGATGGATATCGGATGTGGCGATGAAGAGGTGGAGTCTGGGTTTGGCTGCATGCTGGATGGCCTGCCAGGCGCGGTCGATGTCGTCTCTTGATGTGCGTGCCAGAGCGGCGACTTCGACATTTTTCAGCCGCCCGGCTATGGCTGAAACAGCCTCGAAATCACCTGCGGAAGCCGCCGGAAACCCGGCCTCCAATACATCGATACCGAGATTTTCCAGCTGAACCGCCAAACGCATTTTTTCGCCGGTATTCATGCTCGCTCCGGGGGATTGCTCGCCGTCGCGAAGGGTCGTGTCGAATATTTTTATTCTGTCGGTCATGGTATGTCTCCCAATCCGGATAACCCGGTTAAAGTAAAGCGCTTTTATCACGAAAACACGAAAGTACGAAATCACGAAAAGATCCTAAATTATTTCGTTCTTTTCAGATTTCGTGTTTTCGTGATTGCTTTTATTTGTAGTCTAATAAACGAATGACTCGTTTAAAAATAAATGATTAATCAATAGCGAATGATCCCTTTCTTGCCGGGGCCTATATAGCTAGGATAGACCGCAGAGATTGGCCCGGGGCCTTTCCTGCGGTGGAGATTCCTTTTGTCGGGAATGGGAAGTTTCTCATAATGCCCTCCTGATCTTGTCTTCATAGGCCAGCTTGTATTGAAAACTGTCCGCTAGCGCCTGCCAGCTGGCTTCAATGATATCTTCGGAGACGCCAATGGTGCTCCATAGGTGATCCTGGTCTCTGGACTCGATGAGAACACGTACCTTTGCAGCGGTACCAACCCGGCCGTCAATGACGCGAACCTTAAAATCGACCAGTTGCATGGTATCAAGATCCGGGTAGAATTTATCAAGGGCTTTTCGCAAGGCATTATCAAGGGCGCTGACCGGCCCATAACCCTCTGCTGCGGTTATTTCATGCTTTCCATCCACAGAAATCTTGATGGTGGCCTGGGAACTGCAGGGCTGATCCTTGTCTTTTTCGATGCTTACACGGAAGGACTCCAGCTCGAACAGGGGCGTAAACTGTTTTGTCAATTTTTCAGCCAGAATTTTAAATGATCCGTCGGCCACATCAAACTGATAGCCGTCCTGTTCCAAATCCTTTATATGGGAAACGATACGCTTGCTGTCGAAACCATTTCCCCCCAGTTTTACGCCAAATTCCGCGGCCTTGTATTCGATATTACTTTTTCCCGAAAGGTCGGAGACAAGCACCCGTTGCGTATTTCCCACCAGCTCCGGACGCATATGCTCATATGCTTTAGGTATTTTCATGATGGCGTTGACATGAATCCCGCCTTTATGAGCAAAAGCGCTTTTTCCAACAAAAGGTCTGGATTTCAAGGGCACGAGATTGGCAATATCCGCCACGTAAGCGGAAAGAGAATGCAACTGGGCCAGTTTTTCTCCTGGGATGCACTGGGTATCCATTTTTTCACAAAGAATCGGAATGATGGATGTGAGGTCGGCATTCCCACAGCGCTCCCCGTAACCATTAATAGTACCTTGCACCATGGTGAGACCCGATCGCAGAGCGGTGATGGAATTGGCCACTGCAACCCCGCAATCGTTGTGGGCGTGGATACCAAATTTTGGTTTCATGGCATCAGCGTAAAGGGTATGGTCCGCCTCGATTCTATCAAACAATTCCTGAATAATGTTCTCGACCTCAAAGGGCAGGGTACCGCCGTTTGTGTCACAGAGAACGATGATATCCGCGCCGGCCTTTATGGCGGTTGAGATCGTCAGACAGGCGTATGAACTGTTTTCTTTGTAACCGTCAAAAAAATGTTCGGCATCGTAGATGACTTCTTTTTGATGGCTTTTGAGAAATTCAATTGAGTCGGATATCATGGATACGTTTTCGGAAAGGGTATTATCCATGACCTTTTCCACATGTAGATCCCAGGATTTTCCAAATATCGTCACTACCGGTGTATGGGTTTCAAGCAAGGCTTTCAGGTTCGCATCATCTTCAGGTGCAATACCGGGTTTGCGCGTAGCGCCGAAAGCCGCCAGCCGGGCTTGTTTGAATTTGGCTCTTCCGGCCATATCAAAAAACTGAATGTCCTTTGGATTGGATCCAGGCCATCCACCCTCGATATAGTGAATGCCCATGTCATCCAGGCGCTCAGCTATTTTGACCTTCTCGTCGGCGGAAAAACTGATGTTTTCTCCCTGAGTCCCATCTCTCAAGGTAGTGTCGTATAAAAGAATCGGTTCCATTGGCTTCTTTCCTACTTGGAGAACTCTCGATTTTCAGGTCTCAGTGAGCGGACAGCCGCACCGGCCTGCCACATTTCGGAGTTTTTGATCACATCGAGTTCTTCCTGGAGTTTCTCTCGATAGTCGGGTTGACTGTTTCTGTCGAGTGTCCTGGCAACTTCTTTTCCGGACACAACACTTTCGTACAATTCTTTAAATACAGGTGTCACGGCATCACGGAATTTCGGGGCCCAGTCGAGAGCGCCTCTTTGGGCTGTGGTGCTGCAGTTAGCGAACATCCAGTCCATACCATTTTCAGCGACCAGGCGGATCAGGCTCTGGGTCAACTCCTCCACGGTTTCGTTGAAAGCTTCGCTGGGGCTGTGTCCATTTTCCCGCAGGATATTATACTGTGCTTCCATGACGCCGGCAAGACACC
>JASJGV010000133.1:0-3519 GCA_033791325.1 Desulfobacterales bacterium
TTCATCGAGAAGACCAACTGCATCTTCACCCAGCATTTCAAAAGTGTATTTACCTTCTGGAGCCTCACTTTTACCGTGGCCTCTCATGTCGTAACGCAAAACCCTGAAACTCTTTTCCAGCATGGCAACCTGTGGTTCCCACATTTCCAGGTTGCACCCAAGAGAATGACTGAGCATGATCACAGCCCCATTTTCTTCACCTGATATTTCATAGTTGATCCCAACACCATTAATCTTGACCTTCATTCAATACCTCCAGAAATAGTATCTATTGTGATGAAACCCCAATTTGTCATTTTTTACTACATCAATCCCGGCAGAAAGGTGGCAATTTGAGGTATGACAAACAGGATAGCGATACATACAAACATAGCCACCAGAAAAGGGAAGACACCCTTGAATACCGTATAGAGGTCAATGTCGGGCGCAACCCCCGCGATAGCAAAGACATTCATCCCCACCGGCGGCGTGATAAGCGCCATCTCCATCACGAGGACCATGACGACACCGAACCAGATTGAATCAAATCCCAATTCCATCACGACCGGATAAAATATGGGTACCGTCAGAACAATCATTGCAATGGAATCCATAACTGAACCGAGAATCAGATATATAATCAAAATAAAGACGACAATGAGAACAGGGGGGAGAGGCAGAGAAACGGCCAAATCTGCCAGCGCATTGGGTATCCTAGTGACGGCCATGAAATAGCCGAATACGTTGGCGCCTACGAGGATGATAAAACACATGGCGGTTACTTTCCCCGTGTCCACAAGTACATTAGTCAGATTTGCGCGGGTAAGTTTCTTTCTAAAAGCCATCAGTAGAAAAGCCCCGAAGGCCCCGATCCCACCAGCTTCAGACGGGGTAAAAATCCCAACGTACAAACCGCCAATCACCAGAATGAAAAGGGAGAGAGCGCTCCAAATGCCCTTGAATGAAGCGAGTTTCTCCTTTAAAGAAAACCGTGGTCCTGACGGGCCAAGAGTCGGGTTTCTGCGAACAAGAACATAAATCGTCAAGACGAACAAAAAGGTCAAAAGAATACCGGGAAAAATCCCTGCGACAAACAATTTGCCGATGGATTCATTGGTGAGCATCGAATAGATAATAAAACCGATGCTGGGTGGAATAAGAATACCTAAGGTGCCGCCGGCTGCAAGACATCCGGCTGCCAATGTCGGTGCATATTTGTATTTTTTCATTTCAGGTATCGAGATGGATCCCATGGTAACAGCAGTGGCAACACTTGACCCGCAGGTTGCTGCAAACCCTGCACAACCCACTGTAGTTGCCATGGCAAGCCCGCCGGGCAAATGACCAAACAGCTTGTAGTTCGTATCATAAAGATCCTCGCTGACTCCTGCATAAAAAGACAGGTTCCCCATGAGCACAAAGAGTGGAATCACACTCATGGTGTACGCTGCCGCCGTCCGGTAGGGTGCCGCCCCCAATATGGCAAGCGCCTGGTTAAAACCCAGAAGATAAACAAGCCCAAAAAAAGCAGACACAGCCATAGCAATACCGACGTTCATTCCCGAGGCCATCAGCAAAAAAAGAATGAAAATAAAGATTATACCAATTAATATGGGGCTCATCGTTTCACCGCGCTGGTTATGGAAACAAAGAAATCAACGAGAAGTTCGAGACAAAATACCAGACATGCCGCACTTGTCATATACATAAAGGGATAAACGGGCAGTGGTCCAAAGAATGCAATTCCCCCGGTACTCGTTTCGGCGATATGCATGATGTCCCCTGCCTTTAAAAAACTCTGCCATGTCATCAACGCAAATACCGAAAAGCTAATCAACGAAACCATACTGTCCGTAATAGCCTTGTTTCGAGCGCTTAGCCTGAGGGTCACCAAATTTACTGAAACATGCCCCTTACAGCGCTGGGTATGGGCGATGCTATAACAAAATACGACGGCCATCATAAACTCAACGGCCTCATAAACACCCTCTATGGGAGAATTGAATATGTATCGCAAGAAAACGTCCACCGTGACAAGAAACATCATCAGCATCAGCATTAATAGACCGATGGTGTTAAATACCCGACTTATGCCGCAAACCGTTTTGTCGAGTAACTGGACCGTCGTATTCGTCATTGTCATAACCTTTTATTGATATTCTTTGACCAATTCTGCAGCTCTTTCTAAAAATTTTTCTCCGTCAAAACCATTAACACTCACACTTTTCACCCAAGCATCTCGGACAGGCTTGAGGGCGGCAACCCATCTTGCCTTTTCCTCCGGCGGGAGTTTATATATATTCCCGCCTTCTTTTTTAATCGCCTCGATTCCTTCCGCTGACCATTTGTCACTAACCAGCTTTCCTTTCTCCTCGGCCCACCACCGCATGGACTCCTCGACCATAATCTTCTGGATGTCCGCAGGCAGCTTATTCAATGCAGCCTTATTCATAAACAGCCCCTGAGTCAGGACGGAAAAACCGCCCACGTCGGTGTATTGTGTTAATAATTCATAAATTTTGAAACTCTTGACACCCTCCCAACTCATCACACATCCGTCTACAACGCCTTTCTGGAGAGATATATACAATTCAGGAACGGGCATGCCTATGGGGATACCGCCCAGTGCCTTGACCGATTCTGACGCCGCGCCGCTTGCCGTCCTGATTTTAAGGCCCTTGAAATTTTCAAGGGTCTGAATCGGCTTCTTTAGACTCTGTACATTCCATACATCGGTCGTGCCTAGACCGAGGACAATTGTCTCACTAAGCTCTGCCCTGAGTTCGGGATATTCCTTGTAAAGCTGGTTGAAGACCTTCCCGCCGACTTCACTGCTCGGGATCACGAAGGGAAGATGCAATCCTTCACTAATTGGAAAGCGGCCAGGATTAAGTCCAAAGGAAAACAAAGAAATATCCGCCACGCCCTTTACTGCCATGTTATAATGATCTTTGAAGAAACCAAGCGCCGAGCCCTTGTAAAGGGTGAACTGGACCCTGCCATCTGTCTTTTCCGATATCATTTTTGTCCACCGATCGGCAACTTCGCTATCCGCACTTTTTTCCGGCATCCATGATGCAACTCTGAGATTAATTGTTTCGGCATAAGCCCCCGTGGTTGAAGTAGCAATTAACACCATAATCGCAAAAAAAATTACTGATAAAACAGGCTTTTTTTTCATTTACTCCTCCTTCTTGTAATGGATTTTCGAACGACTTCTCCTGACTATTTGATGAATCCTGATTCTACCTCCAGCAGAATCCATCTCAAAAAACTTTCTACTTGGAATTCTAACTGGACAGGCAATTTTCACTTTCCAGTTCTATTCTGATCATACAGTACAATGTTCACCTGCTGCCTTATTTTTTTGAGTTTGCTTTTATTCCGACCTCCTCCAGAAGAGATTCCGGAGGGTTCCCGGTTCGCAAATCAAACCCCATGGCCTTGTAATAATCGTCTTTGAGGGCTTTAAGTGGAACTACCGCATCCTTTGAGTGGTCTAGGTACCTGAGACATCTTATTTTCTTGCAATAAATAACC
>JASJGV010000134.1:0-4491 GCA_033791325.1 Desulfobacterales bacterium
CGCTGAATCACTGTTTCGGGTATCCCGGCAAGTCTTGCAACTTGAATACCATAGCTGCGGTTGGTTCCACCTTCCACCAGCTTTCGTAGAAAAATAATCTCGTCATTCCATTCTTTCACGGTAATATTGAAATTTTTTACCCGTTCCTTTTCTTTGGATAGCTCTGTCAGTTCGTGGTAGTGCGTGGCAAAAAGTGTTTTAACCCCAGTCCCATTGACGTCGTGCAGAAACTCTACCACCGCCCAGGCTATGCTTAAGCCATCGAATGTACTCGTACCACGTCCTATTTCATCCATGATCACCAGACTCTCACTCGATGCGTTATTCAGGATATTAGCTGTTTCCTGCATTTCAACCAAAAAGGTGCTCTGACCCTGTGAGAGGTTGTCCAGCGCCCCAACCCGTGTAAAAATACGGTCCGTTACACTGATGGAAGCCTTTTTTGCCGGGACAAAAGAACCCATCTGCGCCATCAGGACCGTCAAGGCTACTTGACGAAGAACCGTTGATTTGCCTGCCATATTGGGTCCTGTGATAATGAGAACCTGATTTTGTTGATTATCCATGGACAGGGTGTTGGGGACGAATCGTTCGCCCGCGATCATTTTCTCTATGACAGGATGCCGGCCATCTTCGATGTACAAGAGACCTTCTGTGTTAATAGCAGGTCTTGTGTAATTGTTTTCCAGGGAAATAATGGCAAGGCTAAGAAGACAGTCGAGTCGTGCCAGAAAATCTCCCGCCGCCTGCAGGTCATCATTTTTATCAACGATCAGCGCTTTGATGGTATTCAATATTTCAAATTCCATTTCGGCGCGTTTGTCTTCGGCACCTATCACTTTATCTTCAAATACCTTTAGCTCTTCTGTAATGAAACGCTCGGCGTTTACAAGGGTTTGTTTTCGAATGTAATGAGCTGGAACGTTTTCCAGACGTGTTTTTGGAATTTCAAGATAATAACCAAAGACCTTATTGTATCGCACCTTCAACGCCGTGATGCCGGTGCGCTCCTTTTCTTGTTTTTCCAGGTTTATCAACCAGTTCTTACCATCACGAGTGATTTGTATGAGTTCGTCCAGAGCCGGGTCAAAACCCTCCTTGATCAGACCGCCTTCATGGAGTGTGGGCGGCGCATCTTCCCGGATGGCCTGCTCGATATGCCGGGCAATCGATTCTAAATCCTCTAGATCAAAAGACTGCTCAAACAGAGGTGACTGGAATGTTGCGAGGAGGCGGTTGATCACCGGCAGATTCTGCAATGATTGTTTCAAAGACAACAAGTCCCGGGCATTGGCGTGCCCCATGGAGATCTTGCTTCTCAGGCGTTCAATATCATAAACCCGGTTCAGGTAATCGCGTATCTCACAAGTGGATTGATATTGGTTCCTGGACTCGTCAAGCGCGTCATACCGGGATATGATTTGTGATGGATCTGTCAGGGGGTAGCGCATCCATTGTTTCAGCATGCGGCTTCCCATTGCAGTCGCGCTTATGTCCATGGCGCTGAGCAATGTGCCCTTTCGGGTTCCGGAATGCAGGTTTTTTTCAACTTCGAGGTTTTTGTAGGATTGGTCATCCATGGACAGGTAGCTGTCAAGAGTGTAGGCCTCCAGACGGCGTATGTGTTCAAGCTGCTGTTTCTGGGTTTCCTGAACATAGTATACCAGTGCGCCGGCGGCACGAACCCCCAGTCGCAAATTTTCACAGCCGAAACCTTCAAGAGAAACGGTTCCAAACGATTTTAACAGGCGGTTCCTGGCCGGTCTGTATTCAAAGGCTTTTGTTTCAAGAATGGTGGGGTGAAATTCCTTTACAGCATCCATGTAGCGGGTAAGATCAGGATTGTCATCTTCTGCTGTCGGGAGAATGACTTCGCTCGGTGAAATACGAAAGGTTTCTTCGAGGATGGTATGCATGTCGCCGGCTTCCGTTGTACGAAAGGTACCCGTGGAAATGTCAAGATAGGAGAGACCGGCCCGACCGTTATCAAAGACTGCGGAGAGAACATAGTTATTTGATTTTTCGTCTAATAATTCATTTTCAAGGATCATCCCCGGTGTGACGACACGGACAACTTCACGTTTTACGAGTCCTTTTGCCGTGCTTGGATCCTCCACCTGATCGCATATGGCGACTTTGTACCCTTTTTCAATTAATCGCGCGATATAGCCTTGGACCGCGCGATGGGGTACGCCGCACATGGGGATGGGGGTGTCGGCCTTTTTGTTTCTTGATGTCAGTGTAATATCCAGGAGTCTGGATGCTTTTTCGGCATCCTCAAAGAACATCTCGAAAAAATCCCCCATTCGATAAAAAAGGATGGCATCCGGGTATTCTTCTTTGACCGCCAGATACTGTTGTATCATCGGGGTGGGGCTAGAAGGGTTCATGAAACATCAGAATCCTTGGCTTCGTGTTGGTTTGTGGCGACATCGGGGTTGGCAATGGTAGGCGTTTCACCCTTAAGGGAAAGATTTTCCTTTTTCAAATCATCCAATAGCTTCTGGTTAGCTTTCAGGGTGGTATTGAGTTTTTTTATGGTTTTTTTCCGTTTAAAGCGTTCAAACAGGGTGATGAAATAAGATATAAGAAGACCTGCAAGGAAAAACATGAGAAAGAGAATGGCATTGGGTAGTTCCGGAGTACTGAACTCGTCAGTCACAAACAGGTTCAATCTAAGGCGATGCTCTGACATGAAAAAATCCCAGTTTTGATAGGCCAATAAAGCCATGAAAGCGATCAGTATCAGCCAGAAAGCAATCTTTGCTTTTTTCATTTCTATTCTCCCTGTATGAAAAAAATCGTGTAACAATCCTAATGGGTTTTTATACCATGCCTACGCACACTGACCGATATCTTCGGGAAGCCGGGCAAAGAGCGGTTTCAGGCTCTGGTAAGTGGCCTGTAGATGCTCCGGTATCACACGAATATCTGCAAAAACAGCCAAGGCGTTCACATCGCCGGACCATCTGGGTACGATATGAAAGTGAAGATGATCTTCCACACCGGCGCCGGCTACCTGTCCAAGATTCAAGCCGACATTGAACCCATCCGGCGTCATCTGTTGTTTGAGATTGTCAATGGATCGTTCGACTGTAAGCAGCAGATCCCTCATCTCAAGGTGATTCAGTTGGTCCAGGGATGCGATATGTCTTACCGGTGCAACCAGAAGATGACCATTGATGTATGGAAACTTATTCATGACAACCCGTGTTGTCGATCCTTTATAAAGTGTCAGGTCATCTTTTAGGTCCAGGGCATCGCAGAAGATACAAGAGTCCGCTTTGTCCCCAAGGATGTATTCCATGCGCCAAGGTGCCCACATCGTCTTCATTTTATTGTCCGCCGCTGCTCAAATTTGTTTGTCATGGTGCTTGTTTATTACCTTTTAAACGGTCAAAACTCAACCTTTATTTTGTTGAAGCTGTACAACATCGAGATCGCCCCACATACCTGCTTTATCATTTATTATAATAACAAGCCCTTTTACCCCTTTGATATTTTTGCCAAATTTAATAGCTTTCTCCACATCTGATTTTTGTTTTACCTGGTTTGCGATGGCGGTAGCGGCTGCATCGGCTATAGGGCATGATCGCGAAATCACGGTGACGGCATCGGCGGTGCCAAAGCTGAGGGAATGGCCTACGGTTCCGGAAGATGTACAAACGGCTATGGGACGACCAGAGCAATTGATATTGAGACCGATGCGCAGATTCAATGGTGAGTGATTGGCAAAAATACCGATGGTCACCGCCTGATTGGTTTGAATAAAGATATCACCACCGTTTTCAATGATAATTTCCCGGGAGAGTTTCAGCAAATCAAGACCGACATGTTCTGCCATGGCGCCGGCAACAGCGGCCATGGGGCCGACCCCGGCGTCGGCACCGGCATCCATCATGTCGGCAATGATACCGGGAACCGGTTTGGGAATTTGTAACGGCACCAGGGACGTCGAAAAATAAGGATGCTGTCGGATAAAAGATTCGATGGTTCCCCTGTGCATCAGGATGGATTCTTTTGATTTGGTTTCCAGGTTCATGCTTGCCCGGATAAACAAGTCCGTCTCTTGTACAACTGTTCTGAAAGAGATCAATCGGTCATGATGTATCTGGTTGCGATATGTGCGTTCCTGGGGCATGGTGATTTTATTCCGTCATTTAAAACCTGGTCCTTTGGGGTATATCAGAGATATTTGGCTATGCCGATGGCGGTAGTTATTTAAATCCGAAGCACGAAATCAAAAAATCCTAAACAATACCGAATGATCCAAATTCGAATGATCAAAACAAGGTTTTGGAGATACAGGTTTAAGCGCTATGTTTGAGTCATTTGAGCATTTGATATTTGGATTTGTTTCGTATTTCGGTATTCGGATTTAGAATTTATTACAAATTGAATGTGCAGAATATTTATCCCCTATAGGATTGAATCAGTGCCGGGCCCTTTTGACCCGGGTATCTATTTCTAACAGGAGTAGTCAGATCATGA
>JASJGV010000135.1:0-6159 GCA_033791325.1 Desulfobacterales bacterium
TCTGGAGAAAATTCCATGGCAAGCATCAGGCCTTTTCCGCGAACATCTTTAATCAGGGGATTCACAATCTGTTTTAATCCATTTAAAAAGACAGCACCCATTTTTTCTGCGTTTTCGATCATTCCCTCGTCCACCAGTACCTGCAGGGCTGTTCGCGCCACAGCACAGGCCAGAGGGTTGCCGCCAAAAGTCGAGCCGTGCTCGCCTGGCTGCAATACATTCATGACCTCTGAATTCGAGAGGACTGCCGACACCGGATAAAACCCGCCGGACAATGCTTTGCCTATAAGGGTCAAGTCCGCTTCAATCCCTTCGTGCTCTTCTGCCAGAAGTTTACCCGTACGGCCAAGACCTGTCTGAATTTCATCCAGGATAAGCATGACGTTCTGCCGGGTGCATATTTTCCTTACGTTTCTGAGATACCCCTCAGGTGGGATTACAACACCGGCCTCCCCTTGAATCGGCTCCACAAGAAAAGCGACTGTTTTCGGCGTAATCGCTGCTTCAAACGCGGCAACATCCCCATAGGGAATAACTTTAAATCCTGGGGTAAAAGGGCCGAATCCTTTGCGTGCATCAGGGTCGGTGCTGAAGCTGACAATGGATATGGTTCGGCCATGAAAATTGTTTTCACAAACGATGATCTCGGCCTCATTTTCCGCAACACCTTTGACAGTATACCCCCATTTGCGTACAGTTTTAATGGCGGTTTCAACAGCTTCAGCCCCACTGTTCATGGGCAGGACTTTGTGAGAACGGGTCAGTTCACACAATTCCTTATAAAAGGGCCCGAGCTGATCGTTGCGAAATGCCCTTGATGTCAAGGTCAGTTTCTGGGCCTGTTCCATGAGCGTCTGCATGATTTTCTTATGACAGTGGCCCTGATTTACTGCGGAATAGGCGGACAGACAATCCATATACCGGTTTCCATCCACATCCCACACCCAAACCCCTTCTCCCTTGCTGAGAACCACATCCAAAGGTTTGTAGTTGTGTGCGCCATATTGCTCTTCTAATTCAATGACTGTTGATGACATGCCCACCCCCTGTTCAAAATAGTGTCTATTGCTCGTGCCAGAACCTAATTGTAGAATGATTATATTATTACATCATTAGTGTCAAGCCTTTTCCTTTTTCACGCTCCGTCGCGCTCAATGTCTAACTATATGATATAACTATTAATTATATGCTCAACCTTTGATGAAATACTCTACTCGGGTTGATTTGACGTCAGCTATGACTTAAGATATAATGATTCAATGATTTAATGATTATGGAGAGACAACATGCATGTGAACACCTATCACCGGAAGCTATATCAATATATTGTGGATGAAATCGGCCAGCGCATTATCAGGGGAAAGTACAGCGCAGAAGATGTGCTGCCCACCGAAGATCAGCTGAGCAGCGAATTGAAAGTAAGCCGCGGTGTTCTGCGGGAAGCCATCAAAGTGTTGACCCAGAAAGGGCTGATTCAGACCCGTCCCCGGGTGGGCACCCAGGTACTACCGCGTGAAAACTGGAATCTGTTTGATCCGGATGTTCTGGTCTGGCGATTACAGATTGAAGATAAAACCACTTTTTTGAAAAACGTCACCGAAGTGCGTCGTCTGATCGAGTCCGAAGCCGCCCGTCAGGCTGCCCGCAGGGCCACGGATTCTGAAATATCAGACATCAAAGAGATACTATCAAAAATGCAGAACCTGCTAGGTGACGACAATCGATATGTATATGAAGACTATCTGACCATGGATATCCTCTTTCATTCAAAAATTCTCAAGGCAAGTCACAATGATCTTTTATCTCAGATAGGCAGTACCGTACGGAATGCGGTTCACAAGGCCCGGGAAAGTGACACAGCGGATATCGGTATCCAGAAAGAGTCCCTGCCGTTTCATGTCGCCATCGTCGATGGTATTTGTGATAAAGACCCTGATGCCGCCTACAGGGCATCCCAGGAGATGTTCGATAATGTATGGCACCATCTCATCCACAGATAGATACCCGGGCCCAAGGGTCCCGGCACTGATTCAGCCCTATAAGGGATAAATAATATGCATATTCAGTTTGTGATAAATTATAAATCCGAATATCGAAATATGAAACAAATCCAAATTTCAAATACTCAAATGATTGAAGAACCTCGCAGCAAGCTACGGGGAATGCGCTCGCTATTGCGGTTCAAACATAGTGCCTGAACTTGTACCTCCAAGGTCTTGTTTTGATCATTCGAATTTGGATCATTAGGGATTGTTTAGGATTTCGAATTTCGTGCTTCGAATTTAAGTAACTACCGACATCGGCAGAGCCCAAAGAACCAGGTTTTGTAACTGGAAATTATATGTGACAGAATGCTTTGGAACTCATGCCTTCTGGAGGACCCATGAACAGATTGGAGACACTGAAAAAGAGACTCCGAGAGATTGATGAAGAAATTACCGAAACAAAAAAACGACTTCCGGCTCACTCTGTGAAGCCACCCGTGATGATGGACCTGCTGGCACTCGAGGATGAATACGATGAACTTCTCAAGCAAATCGAGGAATTGAAACTAAAAGAAAACACTTAACCCGGCAACTAAATAACGAACCCTGTCATGCCGGATCCCCGATCAGGTCGAGGACTGGCTTGATCCGGCATCCAGTGCCTTCCTGGATAGCGCTAAAGCCTCACTTCGTGCCCCGCTGCAGTTTATCCCGCACTTGATGCGGGGCGGGAATGACAACCTTAAGGTATTTAATCGCCGGAGTAATAATACCCATGGGGGCGGTCTGCTGGTCAGTAAAACTATCTGACTTTTTTTGTTCCTGTAACACGCTATAGTATGTTTTTATGGAACAGATCCATACACGCCTGGATCTGTAGTGCCTTGTCCTCATCAATGGGTCTGGCTTGATGACTTTCAAGAATCTTTTTCAATTGTTCCCGGGCCCGGGTCAGGAGGTCTTTCCTGCCGGACAGGTCCCACTGCTCATGTCCCATACGATTCATGAGCTGCGGGCGCCATTGGGTGTTGCGCAAATGTTTCAAGGTGTGGGGGTGAGATAAAAACTCACCCTGTCGGGCGCCTTCTTCGATAACCTGAATAGCCAGTGTTTCTTCGTTTACGGGAATTCCCTGTTGCATCCTGCGGATCTGATCGATTACCTCATCCATGATGACTACCATTTCGAGAGATCCGGTAAGCCCAAAATTGAGATACCCCACATCATGGTTCAGGTTCGAGCCCGCAACCAGGGACATATATGCCAATAAACCTGCTTCGAATGTTGCCTGGCCATCCGGTATCTGTGCATCACTGGTTCCGGCATAACCCCAGTTCGGCAGGTTGAGATGATGGCTCATTTCAACAGTTGCCAGATAGGCCATCAGGTATTCGGGCGCATTGTAGCAACACTGGCTCGTACTCATGTCCAGGACGGCTGCACCAATACCCATAAGAAACGGCGCACCCTCGGCTGCCAACTGGTGAACGACGAGCCCGAAAAGAGACTCTGCCAACCCCTGAACAACATGCCCGGCAATGGTCATGGGCGCGGTTGATCCGGCAATGGGCGCAGGTGAATAGATGACCGGTATTCCCTTTTCCGCACAGAAAATGAGTTTGTCCATGCTTGCATGGGGATGCTTGAGCGGACTGATGGGTTCGGCGTACTGGATCGTATAGGGTTTTTGACGCAAAGCTGTCTCGCTACCACGTATAATTTTGCTGATTTCCCACATGGCTTCCAGATCGTTTCTGTCTTTGGCTGTATTGACAATAGGTTTGACGGAATTGGCTGCCATACACCGAAAACTCTCCAGATAGGCCATATCGGGATGCAGTTCCTGGGGGTGTGCAAAGGACATGATAAAATCGATATTCGGTAGGGCATCACACACCTTTGCCGCAGTTTCGATATCGGCCAGTCCGGTCAAATGGCGTTCTCCTTGACCAGCGTCAAAAGCATACATCAGGTCAGAACCGGTACCAAAATAGGCCCTGCGCCCACCCAGATCCATGACGTGTTTGCCCTCGCGGTTGAAGACGGGGATGTTTTTCAGCGCGGATGCAATGGCCTTTTGCACCTGTTCCCGGGATATTTTGACGGTTTGCTTTTGGTCCACTATACAGCCGGCTGATTTCATGAGGGCAAGCGCCTCTTCATGGAACAACTGCATACCGACATCTTCCAATACCTGCAGAGCTGCCTGAAAAATTTTCTCTTTATCTGCCTGGGACAACACTTTTAATTCGGGTTTAAATCCATTTTCCATTTTGCTTGTTCACCTGTTCCTTTCAAAAAGTCTGGGTCAGGATTTCCACATTCATCCCATCCCATGGCTGTGTAGTAATCGCTTATCATCACGTCGAGTGTCTCCTGGTTCAGATTAGAACCGGGTTGATCCATAAACATGGACGGCAGGGTATCCTCGGCCAGGCCGGGCGCCTGTCTCAGGTTGAAACTCCTTTCCATGCTTGCAATACGGTCTCCAGCAGCAAAGAGTTCATCAGCGGTGACGGAAAGACCCGACAGTGAACTGGCAAGGGTCGCTTCACTTTTAAGGTCGAAAGCCCCAATCATGCTAAGCGCCGGCACCTTGCATATCCCCAGGGAATCAAGGACGATATTCACCAGGACAGCCCGTCGGATCAGCTTTCCCTTCCCGCTGGTGGCCCGCATATCCACAGCCTCCGGACTACCGAAATGTCTGGTGGCCTGCTCCTTGGACCAACGGTATTCAAGGGAAGCATAGACATGATTATAATCACCACCACGGCTGGAAATAGCATATCCAAGGGCCGTGCCCATGATGCTGCCTGGGTGATATGCCGATAGCTCCAGTCCTTTGACATGAGCGGCAAATTGATCGGCACCCTTTCCGATAATTTCAGCGGCCTGTCTGACACCTTTGGAGAGAAGCGCTCCGAATCCTTCCCCCAACGCCATTTGGGTTATCAGGGTTTCCATCACCGGCGCATTGCCCCAGGTCAGTTCCAGTCCATGGGTGTCTTCACGGCTTAAAATTCCGCGACCATAGAGATCCATAGCAAATGCGATGCTGGTGGCAGCTGAAGTGGAATCGATACCGAGTCTTGAGCAAAGATTGTCAAGAGAAACAATGGCCTCAAGATCATCCAGTCCACATTTGGCCCCGATATTCAGCATGGGTTCGAATTCGGGCCGGGTTGCCGATTTTTTAGGATCTTTTTTGCGGGAAAAATTGAGAACCGCCTTGCATTGAACCGGGCAGTTATAGCACCCACTCGACTTGAGTTTGTACGCATCCAGTTGTTTACCATCAATATTGTCAACCCGGCCAAAGCGATTTTTTTGATAGTTCCTGGTGGCCATGAGCCCCATCTTATCTGCCCATTTGACATATCCGGCACCGCCATATTGGGCAAAGGGTTTGAAATCTGGAGAGGCTTTGATCTTCTTGACATATTGCCGGATGGCATCTCTGGCCTCCGACATTCTCAGCGATGGTTTTTTTTTGCCACCTTTTACCACGACAATGGCCTTGAGATTTTTTGATCCCATCACGGCGCCCATACCGGTTCTGCCGGCTGCGTGATCCCTGCCTGACATGATACAGGCAAACCTGGCCATATTTTCACCGGCGGGGCCTATCACAAGACATGCCAGATGGCGGTTTTTCAGGACATCCTTGATTCTTGCCTGTGTTTCAATTGTATCGAGGCCTTTTAAAAACCGTGCGTCACGGATTTCTGCACGATCCTCTTCAATATACAGGTATACAGGATTGTTTGATTGGCCCCGGACAATGATGCTCTGAACACCACAGAATCGCAAACATGCACCGACCTGTCCACCGATATTCGAACTGCCTAGAAGACCTGTCAGCGGCGAGACAGCATTGATATGCAGACGTGAAGATGCCGGGGCAGCGGTTCCGGTCAAAAGACCGCAGCTAAAGAGCAGACAATTATCCGGACCAAGGGGATCGATTTCTTCTGAAAAACGATCAAACAGATAGGCCACGTTGAAGCCTCTGCCACCGATAGATGTTTTCAGTATACGGTCCTGAACAGGCGATAAGAAATGTCGCTTCTCTGTCAGGTTGACATGCAGTGCCTTGCCGTAAATTCCCATAATAAAAGTCTCTCACCACCCATGTGTATAATTGATCAAATGTTGAGTGCTAAACTGTTTG
>JASJGV010000136.1:0-4519 GCA_033791325.1 Desulfobacterales bacterium
TATATAATCCGGCCAGTGGTGTACTTAACTTCGCTTTTAAGGATACTCTAATCCCTCGCTTTCACCCTGCGTTTTCCACGGGCACGGAATCAGGGTCACTCCTTTTCGGTGGGGCACTTTTAGCCCATGATGACAATTTATTAATTGCAAAACACAAGATGTTGTGCTATAGGCGCCCAAATTGTCCTTTATGCTGATAACCAGTATAAATGAA
The DNA here is from genome assembly GCA_033791325.1 of Desulfobacterales bacterium. Lineage (GTDB taxonomy): Bacteria > Desulfobacterota > Desulfobacteria > Desulfobacterales > B30-G6 > B30-G6. Next base: position 215 of record JASJGV010000136.1, read on the forward strand.
CATGAAACAGAGATGGATTGATGAAACCAGCGCATAGTGCACTCATTATTTTAATTTTGCTTCTCTTTTTAGGAAGTCCAGTTATTTCAGATAGGTTAGGAGTTGAATACAATGCTGATGATAGTGAAATAAACCTATATTACGATCTTCCTGCAAAGCCGGATTTGGTTTATTCTATTGTAATAGATTTGAAAGTGATTACTCTCTTGTCTTGTATTGGTCTTATTGGAATTGTCGCCTTTTCTAGAAAACGAATAAGGAGTAAAAACAATGATGAGGACATCGCTCCCTGACAATGACGGAAGACGCTATCGTTCTGATCGGCGTCAGTTTTCTTATGCCTTCCATATTCCTGAGAGACGATTGATAAAAGAGCGGAGAAATGATTTAGACAGACGTAGTCCTCAGAAATAGCAACGTTATCACATTGCATTTTCAAAGAGTTTAAGCAGGGTTACTCCTTTTCGGCTCCGGTTTCCTATGACGCGGTATGTTTGTTCGACTTCATTCAAGTACTCTTTAAATTTGTTTAAAATGCTTAATCAGATCGTTTCTTGCATACATATTGGCTCTGATGTCGTTCAATACGGTGCTATCAAACAACTCGAACTTCGTTTTTTGTTCATCCGTTAATCTGTAAGTATTATATGTATCAATACAGTAAACAATATAGGCATTCTCATCTATATTGCTTTTTAACATCTCTGAAAAGTAAATTTCATCCAGAGGATCTTGAAGGTGCCAATGCTTGGGGGGCTCGCTATAACAGCCCGGTTGATATTCTTTCTGAGCGGACATAATTTCTTTTTGGTTTGCGCTTTTTGGAGGGGCATTATTCTCTGGGAGTAAAAAGCTATCACTATTTATGTTGTCAGGGATTTGAAAAAGTACCTTTTCTGATTTATCATTATTCAATTTTATTGTTTCATCGCAAAAAGTGTATCGCGGTTTATTTCTTCTATCAGAACCACCTCTACGATCTTTCCAATTTCTATTATCAGGTAAAAAAATACCATATTGGAAGAATCTTCGCTCCTTAATGACTCGTTGACCTCCTCTATCGGCCAAAGATCTCAGTTCCATACAATCATCCTATCAATTTAAACCAGAGTCGACGCTTTTCATGCGTTGTAACAATTTTGTCTTTGATATATCAGGAAGGAGGTTGGTTACGATGCGAGAATATTGAAGCCGTATCATATTGTCAAATAAAAACATATAAAAACAGCGTACTGTGTAAATAGTTGCAACTTAGTGGTAATTTTTTTCTCAAAAAGCCCTGCCGCTAAACCTCCGATAAATTGATATGGAATTTTGCGTTTCAATATCGAAAATCCTACTTGTAATATGAATCAGGCAGTCTATATTTGTGTCTCTCAATCTTTCCATTTTGATAAATGAGGTTTGTTGTGATCGAGAACACTTTTTCCCAGCATGGCATGTTGTGATAAATCAGGTGAATACCGGCTGGCCGGAACTGTGCGTCCCAGAGCTTCGGCAATAGCGCGAACGTGGTGAGGACCGGCACCGCAACAAGTACCAACATAACCCACACCCACCCTCTTACATTCCAGGGCAAATGCTGCTATTTCAGAACGTGTGTGCTCAAAAGGATCCAGTTCTATTGGGAAAGCTCGTTCCTTGCCGGGTTCTTTAAGTGTTTGAAATGAAGGCTGATCTGGGGTTGTTCTGTAAGTGACCGGTACGGCAGCCACGTGACATGTTACAGCATCACGGATTTGTTCAATGATAGGCATCATGGTAATGGGACCCCTTGTACAGTTCAGTCCTACAACATCGGCCCCGGCTTTCTCTAAGTCGCGGCAGGCATCAGGAAAGGAATAACCATCACGGGTTGTCTCATCTATGGACGACAGCATCACCACAGCGGGCAGGTTGAACTGTTTGATAGCCTTGAGGGCTTCTTGGGCTTCTCCAAGGGAATCAATGGTTTCGGCCAGCACAAAATCAACGCCTTCCTCCACTGCCCAACGTACCTGTTCTTCAAAAATCTTAAATGTTTGCGGGGCAGTTTCGTCATGCCGATTGGGGTCGTAAACCCATGTATTGCTGATATTGCCAGCGACAAGAGCGTTGTTTTCCGCTGCAACCTCTCTGGCTATTTGCACAGCCTTGTGGTTAAGGATTTCCAACTCCTCTTCTCGACCGATGGTCTTCATTTTCTCTCGATGTCCATAGTAAGTGAAAGCTAGCATAATGTCAGACCCGGCACGCAGAAACTCCCGGTGTAATTGCCTTAAAGCATCGGGATGGTCTAGCACTACCTCCGGGACATAAGCGCCTGCTTTAAGGTAGCCTCTTCGTTCCATTTCAAACAAATATCCTTCTGCTCCAATAACGATGCCGGCCTTTAATCTTTCAAGTAGTGTTCGTTTTTTTTTCATGAAGTTATTTTCCTTTCACCTTTTTGATGCTCAGTTTTAAGCGCAACAGCGAGCTCTTGCCCGTAGCTTGCTGCAATATTCTTCAAGATGAGGTTGGGACTTCGGCAATTATACCGCTTGTCATAATAATGTACCGAAAATAGGATGGCGGCATAAGGGTTTGTAGCAGAAAAACGGTCCTCAATCGGAACGTTTTTCTGACAACCCCTATAGAGCCGGAAGATAAATCTGCCTTGGGCACAAAGAGTTTTCTGAATGGACTTTTATTACCCCAATGCGACATCTAGGGTCATCATCACGGCAAACCCCAGCATGGCGCCAATGGTCGCCACATCCGTGTGTTTTTCAAGTTGTGACTCTGGGATGAGTTCTTCTACAACAACGTAAATCATGGCTCCGGCAGCAAATGAAAGCGCATAGGGTAGCATAGGTTTCATAAAAATAACCGCAACAGCACCAAGGACACCTGCCACAGGTTCTACAATGCCGGATAGTTGGCCGTACCAAAAGCATTTAAATCTTGAAAGACCTTCTCTACGAAGCGGGACCGAAACGGCGGTACCTTCGGGAAAATTCTGAATCCCGATTCCAATCGCCAACGCAATAGCGCCGCCAAGTGAAGCGGAAGGCAAATCGGCGGCTAATGCCCCAAACGCGACACCAACAGCTAACCCCTCGGGTATATTGTGGATGGTAATGGCCAATACGAGTAAAACACTTCTACGCCAACTGGTACTGACCCCTTCTGCTTCTTCTTTTGGAAAACCAGGATGCAGGTGGGGTAGCAGTTTGTCGATAATCCAAAGAAAGGCACCACCCGCAAGAAATCCAGATGTGGCTGGAACCCAGGCAGGCAAGTCTGACCCTTCAGCCATTTCAATAGCCGGCGCAAGCAAGGACCAATAGGAAGCTGCAATCATTACACCGGCAGCAAAGCCTAACATTGCATCTAACATATTCCGCTTGATAGTCTTAAAGAAGAAGACCAAGCCAGAGCCCACTGCGGTCATAAACCAGGTGAAAAGGGTCGCTATTAGTGCCTGATAAACAGGATGAAGGCCGGAAAAAGATTCAAACATAACGGTCACCTATAATAAAGGTTGATAAAATTAGGAACTAATTCCCTTTAAATTGGGGTTCTTTTTTTTCAAGAAAAGCCGTGATGCCTTCCATGAAGTCTTCGGTTTTGGATGCAAGCAAAAACTGATCCGTATCCATATGCATGATGGCCTGATCCAGTGCCGAAGTAATGGCATTGACACTCCGTTTTACCATCTGGGCAGCAATGGGTGGTCTGGAAGCATATGTTTCGGCCATCTTCCCGGCGCTTGCAAGAAGATCTTCTGCAGGCACCATCTCATCCAGGAATCCCCACTTTAAAAGTGTGGCGGCATTTTCTTTTTTTGCCAGAATAACCATTTGCTTGGCCCTTGAAGGCCCGATCAGGTTGATGCACATGGGCAGGGCTACCCAACTCAGATTCATACCCAAGCCGACTTCAGGATACCCGACAAGGCAGTCATGGGCACCCACACGAAAGTCACAGGCCGCGGCAATACATGCTCCTCCGCCGGTGGCGGCACCATTGACAGCGGCTATGGTTATCTGATCCATATCGTATATTGCCTTGACCATGCGGGGCCCGAGTTTTAAAAAGCGTAGTTTCATCAACACGGAATCTTCCTGGAAACGCCGGGCATATCCAATATCGGCAAGGTCCAGGCCTGCTGAGAAGTATTTTCCAGCACCGGTAAATATGACCACACGGGTCTCGACATCTTCCCGGAAAGCCTCAGTTGCCGCTATAAGTTCGTGCATGAGCTGAACATTCAATGCATTCAGCGCACCCGGGCGATTGAGTATGACGGTTGCCACATGACGCTCTTTTTCAATGGTCAGG
>JASJGV010000137.1:0-3392 GCA_033791325.1 Desulfobacterales bacterium
TGTATCCCCCTCGAACCCTTGAACCCTTTTATTAAAAAACAATCCCCACATATCCCACAAAGCTGTCTCCCGGGCTCTTGTCGTAACTGGTAGCATAAGCGGTTTGCATGGCCGTGGTCGCCCCCAGGGCTCTGCCTGCAGCCATGGCTGCGGCAGCCGCTCCGGAACAGCACGCATTCTGATTTGCCAGGGCTTCATCGATAACCCCTGTGGGATTCATGGCGAGCATGGCTTCGATAACCTTTTGATCGTTTTCATTCCGGACCCACTTCACAGCTGAGGCACCCGTCCCTTCCGGAATAAACCCGTAATTAAAACCATAATGCGTTAAATCCGTGGATCCGATAACCTTGGCGCTCAAGCCCAGATCAGACGATATTTCTGCAGCAGCCTTGCCGATCTCCAGGGATGCTTCACGGGGTGGTACACCCATGGGGACGATCTTGGCTTTCGGAAAAAAGTATTTTATGAAAGGCAACTGCAGCTCGATGGTGTTGTCCTTGGTATGACTATGGGCTGTTTCAACGTGGAATGGAAATTGTTTTGATAGTCTTTGGGCAAGCTCTGTTTCAATTGCAAGAGCGCCAAAGGGCGTTTCCCACGCGCCCTCCGTCATGATGTAGTTGGGCGAAGTAGGGTGGAGATGCATGCCAAATAAAAGAAACACATCGGGCAGGACACCTGTTTTAAGCATATGAATCACATGGCAGGCGATTGCCCCTGAAAAATACCATCCGGCATGGGGCACAATGCCGCCAACCCAAGGACCATTTGGCATTTCAAGCTCTTTTTGCCCGTCTAAAAACTGCTTGATTTCCAGCTCACAGGCTTCAGGACTGTCCGGATACCAACTCCCTGCAAATGAAGCTCTGCGCACATTCATGGTTCCCACCCCCTAAAAAAAAACAACACGTGTATTTTACACGTGTTGTTTCTTTTTGACCTGTTGTTTCAACCATTCCAGCCAGGGATCCATGCCCTCCTTGGTCTTGGATGACATTTCAAAGATAGGCATATCAGGATGAATCTGGCGAATATTTTTCACAACCTCGGCCATATCGAAATCCAGGTAAGGCAGAAGATCCGTCTTATTTAAAATAGCAACATCGCATACCCGGAACATGAGGGGGTATTTTAAGTGTTTGTCCTCTCCTTCCGTCACACTGAGAATAACAACACGTGCATCTTCACCAATATCAAATTCGGCAGGGCAGACAAGGTTTCCAACATTTTCGACAATTAACAGCTGGATACCGTGTAGATCGAAGCCCCCAAGAGCCTTTTCTATAACATGTGCAGCCAGATGGCAATCACCACCAAACTCATCCGTATTGACTTGTACCACCGGTGCTCCGGACACGGCCAGCCGATCCGCATCATTGGTGGTACAGATGTCACCGACAATCACCGCACATCCAATTTCGGGCATAATCTCGGCAAGGGTTTTTACCAATGTAGTGGTCTTCCCTGATCCGGGCGAGCTCATTACATTGAGAACAAAAATACCATGGTCGGCAAACAGTTTCCGGTTTTGATCTGCCATTTGGTCATTCACATCCAGGACTCGTCGGATAACCTTGATTTCACGTGTGCCGGATTTGACCGTATGAACAGATGTATCCTTGGTATCATGCGTATGGGGTTGGAAACCTTTATGGGAGTCTTTATGGTGATTTGCCAGCTGAATTTTTCTGAATTGGTACATTCTGATTATTCCTTAAGTGTATTATTTATATGGGTTATGGCAAAAAGAAAAGCAATCATGAAAACATGCACGAAGTATCCTAATCGGTTTCCTCGTCGGCGATCTCTATGGATTCGATGTTCAACTCCCGTCCGGATACGATATCAAGCTTTCCGCTACCGCACTCCTGACATTGAAACACCGCTTCATGAATCGTCCACTCGGCATTACATTCCTTGCACCGTGCCCGCACCGGCACCTCTTCGATGTGAAGTACAGCACCCGACAGCAGGCTGTCTTTTGCAGCAATTTCAAAACAAAACTGCAGACTGTCCGAAACAATCGCCGCCATTTTCCCCACCTTGAGATTCACTTTCTCAACCTGGATGGGCGTCTCACTCCGGGGGATCGAAGCAGATGCAATTTCGATAATCTGTAAAGCAATACCCATTTCGTGCATAGGAGTTCGTTTCCGAAGATCGTATTTGATAACTCAGTATATTCCAGATTGAAAAACTGAGGCAGTTAAAACAACGTTTTAAGTGTTATGTTTTAGGTTTTAAGTAAGCTCACAGCTCAGAGTGAATCCTAAAACTTAAAACCTAAAACCTAAAACGAACCGAAGGTTTCCTTACAAAGCTCTCCCAATTGGCCCAGGTTTTCACACACATGAATCCCGCTATCTTTCATGGCCGCAACCTTGCCCTGGGCGGTACCGCTTTTTCCGCTGATGATGGCACCGGCATGTCCCATTCGCCGACCGGGAGGGGCCGTAAGACCGGCAATAAATCCCACCACCGGTTTGGTCATATGAGCTTGAATATATGCGCTGGCCTCTTCTTCGGCCGTCCCCCCGATTTCACCGACCATGACAATTCCGCGGGTAGCATCATCCGCTTCGAAAGCCTCAAGACAGTCGATGAAGTTGGTGCCGTTAACAGGGTCTCCCCCGATACCAAGACAGGTGGACTGCCCGATACCCTGGCGGGTCAACTGATGCACCACCTCATAGGTCAATGTTCCGGATCGTGACACAACACCGATGGGGCCACCGGGTTTATGGATCGGACCCGGCATAATACCGATCTTGCACTCACCCGGGGTAATGATTCCGGGACAGTTTGGACCGATGAGACGGGATGCTTTGTCCCGCAGATAGTTTTTGACTTTCATCATATCCAGAACCGGAATTCCTTCCGTGATGGCCACGATAATACGTATCTGCGCGTCTGCCGCCTCCATGATGGCATCTGCCGCAAACGGCGGCGGCACAAAAATCATGCTGCAGTCTGCCCCGGTTTCCTTTACGGCTGTGGCCACGGTGTTGAACACAGGCACCGTGTCCATCTTCTGCCCGCCTTTTCCGGGTGTGACCCCGGCCACCACCTGCGTGCCGTAAGTGACACATTGCCGGGTGTGAAACTGCCCTTCCTTGCCGGTGATACCCTGAACCAGGACACGTGTGTTTTTATCGACAAATATGCTCACGATGAATTCCTTGCTATGTTATATTGATTGATAAAAATTCTAAATTTAAAATAAATTTAAAATTCAAATGCTCAAATGGATAAACCATAATCCGGAGATTGAATAACAGCGACTCTGTTTTGATCATACGAATTTGGATCATTGGGTATTGTTTAGGATTTCTAATTTCGTGCTTCGTATTTCCTGAACTACCCACATCAGAACTGCCAGAGCACACTGA
>JASJGV010000138.1:0-12567 GCA_033791325.1 Desulfobacterales bacterium
ATAAGACCCCCCAGGGTATAGGCATCTTGCTCGTCACTATCGTTTGCAGCGGCGCCGCCCATTATTCCGATAATTAAGGGTCTGTTCATGTTATCTCCTTATACACATAGGCTGTTAGACTGTAGCGCTGACCGGAGTGGGTTTCCTGTTTGGTAAATGGTAATACCCGGGAAACAGGCATACCACTGGAAACTGTAGACATACCCTAACAGCCTATATCTATACAGTCTAACAGCTTAATTATTCGGCTAAAAACTTATGGCTGTTCTTTTTAACCTCAAGTCCCTTTGACAAAACCAGATCCTTACCAATGTCATACCCGTGTTTGAGAACCTGGTCATCCTGGCTTGAAGCAGACCGCTGAAACGTTCTGGTCCGTGGATATTTATGTGCCATGTAGGTTTTTAGCATAGGGTCTTCCATGGTTATCAAAGCAGTTGTCATTCCCATGTGTGATGATTTCGGTTTTTTGGCGGATAGTTTATTGCTGAAACCTTCTATCAGTCCGACGGCAAAGTCTGTCTTACGATAGCGGTTCAGCGTTTTCTGTCGGTTGTAGTCGCGCCAGTGCCTGTCTATGGTGTTTTTGACGAAATCATAGACATAGGAAGCGATCTTGACATTTTCGGGAACCCCGCTAATTTCAAAAACACGTCCCATTTTTTCTTTTGTAAGGACATAGGATGATACCCAGAGACCCTGGACAAAATAGTATTTCTGCAACAGGTTCGCCAGGTGGTATTCTTCCCGGTGATGCCGCAAGGCCGGAGAGCCGATAAACATGCTGACAAAATTTCGATGAGACATTTTTCTCAGCAGGTTGATGTTGTATTTTCTCATCAATTCGTGGGCTTTGGTCATGGCGGATTCTGCTTCGTGACGATTGGTGCTTTTAGCGAGGGACATGAGTTTTTTCACACGGAGCAGGATCCGGTCCTGTTTGCTGATGGATCGGATGTGTATCCGGTCATGCAGGGGTTTGTAATGGCCGGATGCTTTTGGGTTGGCCCTCAGGCGATGGCAGGCCTTTAAAAAATCAGGCCCATGAGGGGTCTCTGAGCTTTTGAGAACCTGTTCGGCATACTGGTGGGCCATTTCATGATACAGGACATCCCGCACGTCATCCCAGGGGTAGTTCAGGGCAAATGCCCGGCTGATGGTAATTTCATTTTTAGGCCCTGACCAGTAACCCAGACGGCTTTTTATTGTTCCCAGGTTGAACAGGGGTTGTTTCATCTGCAGGCGGTCATTTGAAGACAGTACCCAGAGTGCATTTTCCCACTCACAGGCGATCCCATGAATGATGCGACGTTCCAGGTCCTCCTGCAGGCGGATTTCAGATGGTTTCATCGGACTCATGGAAAAGATCATCGAGTTCCGTGTCTCTGTCCATCCAGACCGGGAATGCTTTTCGGTTGTTCTGCAAGGTTGTTAGAGAAAGACTTGCTGTTTGCGTTTGCGGTCGTTTAACTTCTTGAAAATGAACGTTGCCCTGATAGTCGACAACACATGAATAACCGTTGTATTCAATTTGATTGCCGTCCACGCCGACCCGGTTGACACCGATGACATAAGATTGGTTTTCGATGGCCCTGGCGCGTAAAAGCGTCTGCCATTGGATTTCCCGGGATGCCGGCCAATTTGCGATAACAATGGCCAGGTCATAGGGATTGTCGGAATTCCTCATCCAGACCGGGAAACGAAGATCGTAGCAGATAAACGGCCGAATACGCCACCCTTTCAGTTCCACCGTCAATCGATGGCTTCCGGCGCTATATACCTTTTCCTCTCCGGTCATCCGGAAAAGATGCCTCTTGTCGTAGGTAAGCACCCGGCCATCCGGTTTTGCCCAGATCAGGCGATTAAAATAACACCCGTCTTCCTCGACCATCAGACTTCCTGCTATGTCGGCGGATTTTTCCGTTGCTTTTTTTATCATCCAGGCCACGGTGTTTCCATGCATGGTTTCGGCAAGCCCGACCGGGTTCATACTGAATCCGGTGGAAAACATTTCTGGCAGGAGGATGAGGTCGGTGGGATTTTCAATGGCTCCGATTTTTTCATCCAGCATTTCAAGGTTGGCTTGAATGTCTTCCCACACCAGTTCTGTCTGAATGAAAGTGACAATTAAATTCTGCATAGTTTTTCAGCGGCCCTTTCTAGTGTTTCTACCTTTTTGGCAAAGCAGAAGCGCACCACGTTATAATCTGTCTTAGTGTGATAAAATACGGAAACCGGTATGGATGCAACCCCGTGTTCGATGGTCATCCATTGTGCGAATTCAATGTCCGGCAAGTTTGAAATAGCATCGTATCGCATCATTTGAAAATAGGTCCCGGCACAGTGGACGGGTTTGAAACGCGAACCCTCCATAAAGGATAAAAAAGCATCTCTTTTGTCCTGATAAAAAGAAGCCAGATCCTGATACAGGCTTTCCTGGTCGAGAATATCGGCATAGGCCAACTGTATGGGCGTGTTGGTGGAAAATGTAAGAAACTGGTGAACCCGTTGAAACTCTCTGGAGAGTCTCACCGGTGCCAGGCAATAGCCGATTTTCCAACCCGTAGTGTGATATGTTTTTCCAAATGAGCTTACCACATAGCTTCTGGCGGCGAGTCCGGGATAACGGATGATGCTTTCATGGATCTGATCATCAAAGACAATATGTTCGTATACCTCGTCGCTCAGGATCAGGATATCGGTGTTATCCAGGATAGCCTCCAGGGCGGCCATGTCTGATTTCTGAAGAATGGTGCCCGTGGGGTTGTGAGGTGAGTTCAGGATGATGAGGCGTGTTCTGTCAGAGAGCTTATCCGCCACTTCATCCCAGTCAATCCGATAGTCAGGCGGCTTCAATTGCAGGAAAACAGGGATGCCGTTGTTCAGTCGAACCACCGGAGCATAGGCATCATAAGCCGGTTCGAAAATGATGACCTCGTCACCTGTTCGAACCACCGCGGTGATGGCGGCATAAAGCGCTTCCGTCGCCCCCGAGGTAACGGTGATTTCTGTATCCGGATCGTAGCCGTATTGATATAGCTTCCGTACCTTGGCGGCAATTTTCTGTCTCAGAAAGGGCACGCCCTGCATGGCGGCATACTGGTTATTGCCTTTTTTCATGTAGTCGGTTACGCGCTGAATCAGGTCGGGGGCGGTATCAAAGTCGGGAAAACCCTGAGACAGGTTAATGGCCTGATGATGATTGGCCAGTTGAGACATAACCGTAAAAATGGTGACACCGACATCCGGTAGTTTTGAATCGAGTTGTATCATATAATTAACGATCGTTACTCTTTTGTTCTTCGCGATAATTTTTCAAGACACTTTCAGCTTCTATTCGGATCTCTTCGCGAAGAGAATCGGGTTTCAGTACCACAGCATCTTTTCCCCAACGCAGGATCCAGAACTTGATTTCTTCGGTTCCGGCGATTTCCGCCTTGAAAATCAGGGATCCATCCTTTTGCTTTTCCACCACCTGGCTCTCATGCCAGCTCTTTTCAACGATATAGCCGGCAATCCTCGGTGAAAAATGGATAACCACCTGAACCGGTTCACCCAAAAAGGTGCCGAAACTATCGCGCAGAAAGTTTTCAATATCAAAATCCTGCGGTGTTTCGAAAGTAGTGTCTGTTAATACCATCTTTCTTATCCTGTCAACGGCAAACAGTCGTATGTCTTTTCTTAGATGACAAAAACCGAGCATGTAAAACGTACCGTCGAAAAACCAGAGCTTGTAGGGATCGACCACCCGCTGGGAGGTCTTCTTACGGCTCATGACGAAATAAGTTATGCGGACATGCCGGCGATTGAGAATCGCTTCGTTGATCTGGTCGATGATCTCTCCGAATTGGCTGTAGTCCTTGGTCGGCTTCAGGTCAACCTTCAGGCTGGATTCAACATGTTGCAGATAGGTCATATATTCAGGTGGTAGGGTAGCCTTGATTTTCTGAAAAAGAGATTCGAGTGAATCATAGAAGAGCGTGTTTTTGAGCATTTTCAGCATATCACTGCTGAAATAGAGGGCCATGAGCTCGGTAATGTTAAAGGGAATCGGTATCTGATGTTTTGCAGACTCCATCAGGGACCAGTAATTTTTTTGGTTCTTTCGCTCCGTATAGATGGGAAACCCCGCGACCTGAAGTGCTTCCAGATCCCTGTAGACGGTTCTGGAATGACAGGACAACTCAGATGCAAGGTTCTGAACCGATTTCCCCCGATTCGAAGCGATCAAGCTCCGGATGATTTTCCATTGTCTTCCTAATTGATCGCCTCTGGCCATATAACGATCTGCCTTTATTTAACCTAAGTTGAGCGATTTTCGAGGTTGCCGTAGCTACAAGGAAGATGCTGTTCCGCTATAGTGAACTATGCGGTATAGCATTTGACGCCGTAGATACGGTAAGATCGACAATCCTAACAGGCTTCAAATATTAAGAATTCAAATGAATCAAATCCTTTGAAAATATTTCTAATTCCCATATTCTTAAGATTTGAAACGCTCACCTTAGGTTTAAGATAAGAACCAGGCTCTATGGCCAGGTAAAAGTTAATAAAGTCTGACGAAATCACTCTGAGAAAGAATACAGGAGCCAGAATTCAGAATCTATAGAATGTTCATTCAGTTTTCAGCATGAAAACAATTTGCCGCTTTACGATATTCTGTATTCTGACTTCTGCCTTCTGAAGTCTCTAGTTCAAACAATAGGTGATAAAGCCCTTTCTTGAGGCAACCCAGTGCGGGTCCTTTGGACCCGGGTATCGGCTCGTGTTAAACAACCTTAATATGCCAGGGTTCGAACCGGACACCCAGCCGGTTGTTCTGCGGGTAACGAAAGTCAATATAACCCAGTTGGGTCATTTTTTTGTATACCTTGGTATTACTGAAACGGGTGGTAAAATTGGCGGCACCAAAACCGACCTGGCCTACATCAAAATCACTAACCCCATGAAAAGAATAACCCGGAGGGGCAATGGACCGGGAGGCCAAGGATAGATTGCCCTGGGTTTGTTTGACTTTTCTCAGGAACAGGTAAAATTGCTTGGCCATGCCCCGGATACCGGCTGTGAGTACAACCTGGTCACCGATATCATGTGATATCTTGTGGTAGAGTTGCTGAGGAAGACCGTTGAAAAGATAGTTTCCAGTTCCTGGGGTCTTTTTAATCTTTGATGCAGCAATGGTGTCCGACATACTGTGGAATGTTTTTTTGCCTAGAAAGCCATAGACCCCGGCATCCGTGTTAAATAATTTATCTATAAATTCGATTTCCTGGCGCGTAAATGCACCGACCTTCGCATAGTTTTTGGCAATACGCAGGCTTTGGTCAAATCCCAGGATGCAGAAATTACCGAATCCCACGGTGGCTTGAATACGGGAAAACCGATCCAGGGACGTTAGAAATACCGGCCAGTCGCTTTTTGGAAGCCTGATATCATGGGTAGAGACGGTTTGCCGGTTTTTTGTAAAGGCAGTTCCTGTGGAGTCATTAACGGGTGCGACAGGCGCTTCAGTTGCCCTGACAATCTCGTTGGCAGACAGTCCCTGTGTCAGAATAAAAAAACTGAATGTTTTTAAGAAGGTTCTTCGGTCCATGAGGTATAGTGCTTCAGGATGAATTCCAGCTGTGATGTCTGATCTGGCGTCAGTTCACCAAACTGAACTCCCTGTTGTCTTAACCGTACCGTGCTAAAAGCGTTTTCCTTGGCAAGTTCTAAGTCGGAGACGGTTTGTATGGGTATGCTTTGGATGTGCAAGTTATTTTGGCGGATGATGATATTCAGTTCGCCGGCACCATTGGGCCGGGCCTCGTCTGCAAGGTATTTGAATGCGAGCCCGTCAATGCTGATGTCCTTGATCTGACCAATTTTAGAATTCTTCGGGCCCAACACAGCATAAGCCCCGTAGGCGGCTTTGAGTCGTTTGTTTTTTCTGCGTTCAAAATGGTTCATATATTGTTCCATAGCGTAATGACGCATGCACAGGCGTATTGCGATTTACTTGCCAAAAGACGATTGCATCGTGTATAAAATAGTATCCGGGGGGTGTCAATAGAAAAGTAAATTCAACGAGCAGAGGGTATTATGGTATCAATTTGAATTTATTGTCAAATTTGTGTGCGTGCTCGACAAGATCGATGCCTTTTGCAGTGATGGCCGTCGTGCAGGAGACATAAGGTGGGCAATCCATGGATTTGTCCAATTCCACATAACCACATTTTTCGAGGTAGACGATATTCCAGTTGAGCCATTCAGGACTGGATTGGCACGTCTCATCGATGGTGCGTAGTTCACACAGACCAAAAGGGTATGCCCTGAAGAATTCATACAGGGTTTTCAGGATACAGCGTCTTAAGGTAAAATGATCTCGTTTTTCCGCTGAAGAATCCATTTATCATCCAGCCAGGGTCAGGTAATAGACACTTGATCCAATAGCCCAAAATAGAACGATTGCTGTTGCCAGGACGCACAAGCGCGCCAGGGTTTTGTGCAATCGGGTTTCTTTTTTATTTTCATGGTAGCCGAACAGATATCCCAGGAGAATACCGGCGGCAATGCCACCGCCATGGCCCCAGTTGTCGATACCGGGGATTATACCGAAGAGAAATATTATTAACACCCAACCACCGATTTGACGGTAAATGGCTCGCCCGTAAACACCGCCACGGCTCTTGCCGTAATAAAGAGCGGCCCCGATGAGACTGCAGATGGCTGCGGATGCGCCGATAGTGACTGGTGTCCCTCTCAGATAGGAAATCCAGAAGCCGATCATTCCGCCAAAGGTATAGATGCTGAACATACGATAGAGACCATATTCTCGAACGATAAGAACGGCGATCTGTCGGAATGCCATCATATTGTACAGAATATGCAGAATACTACCGTGAAGATAATTGGCCGATATAAGTGTCCACCAACGGTGCATCTCATTGATGGGAATGGTACCCGTTGCTCCTAACAACCCAATAAAACGGATGTCTGGCGATAGAAATTTCAACGGATTGCCCATGGACAGGCTGAGTTCCTGAAAGCTGAAAAGAATCGAGAGGACAAACATGCCTATATTGACGTATATAATACCCTTGATGAACCGGGCTGGATCATTGAGCAGGCGCGCAACGGGGTTGTTGTGCATCCAGGATCCGGGTTTTGATGTGCCGCAATAGGGACAGTGGGCTTCATCGGCGCTGATGAGTTTGCGGCAATTTGGACAGAGAATGGTTGTCGTTACGGTACGGGGCATTGGATACTCATTTTTTTAAGGATAAAAACCAAAACAAAAATACGTGATGAAAGTAATGATTCGGCATTGATCTGTCAATCAAATTGCTATAGTTAGGTAGAATGTAAGCGATAAGCTATAAGCCGCTAACAGCTTACTGCTTATAGCTTTCCCCTTACTTCCTGGAGTTTCATTGTCAATCAAGTCAGGAGAGGAACCATACATATTTGCAGGAGAAAGGGAACCCAATGACGGCAATCCAACTTGTTTACATCACCACCGCTGACAAGACAGAGGCCAGAAAGATTGGTATGGCCCTGGTGGAATCACGTTTGGCAGCCTGTGCCAACATTATAGATCGGATGAACTCTATTTATCGCTGGGAAGGACAGGTCCAGGAAGATCAGGAGGTTGTTCTGATCGCCAAGACTACGGAGAAGAATATACCGGCACTCAAGAATAAAGTGAAAGCGATGCATAGTTACGAGTGCCCTTGCATCGTGTGCTTGCCGGTGACGGATGGGTATGACCTCTATTTGGAATGGGTCCGGGAGCAAGTTAACTGACGGTTGATTTACTCCGTAATTCGATTTTCGGATTTAGACTTTATCACACGATAAATGTGCTTAATATTAATCCCTTATAGGATTCAAACAGTGCCGGGCCCTATGGACCCGGGTATCTACTCGAGGACCTAAAATTATGAAAGATGACAGAGGGCTTTATTATCACCCGCAGCCGCAGAACAAGCGCGTGCGGATGTATGTACGTAAATTTGGCAGCGAAGTCCAATTTCGGCTCTGGAACCAGGACATTTCCGGGCTTTGGGAAGAACATGGCTGGGTACCGCACGAAGCCATTCAGCAGGCAACCAAGATGTATGAGGGCAAAAAAAAATTTGATCCTGGGCAGGTGTATGATATTAACGTAGCGGAAGGGCTTTTGAAAGAAGACGGTTGACCGTGGTAGCGGATAGAAGTAGCCATAAGCGATAAGCTTTAAGCTGCTTATAGCTTACCGCTTATGGCTTAAAGCTTACGCCTATAATCCCTGCAATATAGTTTTTACCACATTACCATCCGCCCGGGCGCCGAAATGTTTCATGATGGGGCCCATGGCTTGCATCTTGCTCTTGAATTGTGAAAGGTCAATGGTGTCCCTCACCCAGGCAACAATCTCGTCCTCTGATGCCATTTGTGGAAGATAGGTTTCAATGATTTGGATAAATGCGGTGTCTTCATCTGAACCCTTTTGCGCCAGGGTTTCCTTTTCTGACTTGATCAGTTTCTTCAGGACCTTGATTACATCGTCATCGGAAAGCTCTTTTGCATCGGCTCTTGCGAATTCCCCCATAATGACCCGCAGGGTGCTTTTCTTGTCTTCATCCTTGGCCTTCATGGCAGCCATAAGATCTATCTTGATTTGTTGTTGAATGGTCATTTTGACTCCTGTCACATATGGCATATCTTATGTTTATCGACAAATGGATCTTCAGTTGATTTCTCGCAGGGAATCCTTATCTTGTCAAGTACGTTTAGTGGATACAGAACCGGGGAATTATAAGATGTTTTATGTTATGCATCTTGGAAGCTATTTGGTCTTTTAATCGGTCCTCTGTTTACTGGATATTCGGGTTCTTCTACCTTCGAACCCTTGAATCCCCGAACCCTTGGACCCTCGGTCTTAAAACATGCGCATTCTGTTAATAGAAGACGATCGTAAAATTGCATCTTTCATTGAAAAAGGTCTGATCGCAGATGGGTTTGCAGTGGATCTTGCTTTTGATGGTGATGAAGGGCTTCATTTGGTGCTGACAGAACCCTATGATGCTGCCATCGTGGACATCATGCTCCCGAAAAGAGACGGTCTGAGCATTATCCAGGAAATGCGCAAGCGCCTCATTGAAACACCCGTCATTATCCTGAGTGCTAAAAACAAGATTGATGATCGTGTGAAAGGATTGCAGTCCGGGGGGGATGACTACCTGACCAAACCCTTTGCATTTTCCGAACTTCTGGCCCGGGTTCAGGCACTTATCCGCCGTGCGAGCGGTGTTAGAGAACCCACCAGTCTCGAATATAAGGGACTTTCAATGAATCTTCTCAGCCGAAAGATCCTTCGCGACGGTGAGAACGTCGATCTGCAACCACTGGAGTATTCTTTGCTGGAATATCTGATGCGTAACGCTGAAAGAGTGGTTTCAAAAACCATGATCATGGAGCATGTCTGGAACTATAATTTTGATCCCCAGACCAACGTGGTGGAAGCAAGGGTCTGCAAGCTGCGGGATAAAATTGACAAAGCGTCTGAAGAAAAACTGATTCATACCGTCCGTGGTGTAGGATATGTACTCAAAGAAGGGGATTAAGGTCCGACATACCCTGGCATTCCGACTGACCCTATGGTACGCCGGTATCTTCTCGTTATCAGCCTGTATTGCCTTTATCTTTTTTTATTTTCTCATGACATCCATGTTCAGGGACCAGACAGACAGGGACCTGTACCGACAAGCAGGCATTTTTTCCACGATCATGGCAACGGACGGTGTAGAGGATGTCAAACGATTTGCTGCCCTGGAATCCCAGGCTTCCGGTGAGAAAAAGATATTTTATCGGCTTTTCTACCCGACGGGAATTTCGTTTTCTTCCTCCAACATGTCCTATTGGCAGGACATCGGGGTGACCAGGGAAAACATCGAACAAGCCTTGCAGGGTAATTCTCAGATTTATGAAACGCTCACGATCCCGGGCCGGGTAGAGCAGGTGCGAATTCTTTACAGTAATATCGGTGCCGGTGTGATTCTCCAACTGGGCCAATCTCTGGAGAATGTTGCAAGTTTTGTGGAGGCATTCCGTCGAATAGTTATTGCTACCTTGAGTATGCTGGTGTTGCTGTCAGCCGGCTTTGGATGGTTTATGGCTCGCAGGGCTGTATCCGGGGTTCAAGCGGTGACACGCACGGCACGAAGTATTTCTGCCGGTTCCCTCGAAGAACGGGTACCCGTCAACACCCGGGGTGATGAAATCGATCAACTGGCAACTACTTTCAACGCCATGCTGGACAGAATTCAGCACCTGGTGGTGGGGATCCAGGAAATAGGTGACAACGTAGCCCACGATTTAAAAAGCCCTCTCACACGTATACGAGGGGCAGCCGAAATTGCGCTCACAACAGGAAAAAGCATGCTGGAATTCGAGCAGATGGCAGCCAGCAGTATCGAGGAGTGTGATCATCTGCTGGACATGATCAATACCATGTTGATGATATCCCAGACGGAAGCAGGCGTGGGTGAACTGGTAAAAACAGATGTGGATCTAACTCAAATTGTCAAGGATGCCTGCGAGCTGTTTCAACCCATGGCGACAGACAAGGGTGTTCATCTGGTGTGTAGTGATGTAGAGGCAGCAACCCTGCATGGGGATATATCCCTGCTGCAGCGTCTGGTGGCCAATCTGGTGGACAACGCCATAAAATACACACAGGCAGACGGGCGCGTGGATGTGTCCCTTCACGCAAAGAAGAATCATGAGATTGTCTTGACGGTTGTGGATACAGGTGTTGGAATATTGGAGGTGAAACAGCCGCATGTATTCGAACGCTTTTATCGCTGCGACCCCAGTCGTTCCACAGCCGGAGCAGGTCTTGGACTCAGTCTGGCTAAAGCCATTGCCGAAGCACACCAGGGCCGTATCCATGTGGAGAGCCGAGCAGGGAAGGGGAGTGTCTTCAAGGTTTTATTCCAATCCGCAAAGATTACCAAATGGTAATTTTCCGATCATGTTCCGGTTAGATTGCTGTTGTATATTGTCCTATAACCATTCAATCATCAATCGCGAACAAAAGGAGATATTACCATGATCATCAAATACAACATATACAAATCAATAATGGTGGCCGTGTTGGTTGGTATGCTGGCAGGCTTCGTACCGGCAGTATCTGCTACAGCCCAGGAAACGGGTGTCGTTATGGTGCCCAACAACTTCAGCCAACTTGCCAAGGATGCAAAACCGAGCGTAGTCAATATCCGAACCGTCACCACGGTAAAGGGCGGTGGCAGGGTTTTTAATCATTTTTTTGGCGGCCCCCCGAATGGCCGGAAAAACCCCTTTGAAGAATTCGGAGGACCCTTTCAGGATAATCAACCCCAGCGGGATTTCAAACAAAGAAGTCTTGGATCCGGGTTTATCATCGACAAGGAAGGGTATATTGTGACCAACAACCATGTGGTGGAAAATGCCGATCAGATCAAGGTCAAACTGGCCGATGAAAAAGAGTTTGATGCCGAACTTGTGGGTCGTGATCCCAAAACGGACCTGGCCTTGATCAAGATTTCAACTACTACCGAGCTTTCGCCCATCAAGATGGGGAACTCGGACATGGCAAATGTGGGGAACTGGGTTGTTGCCATTGGCAGCCCCTTCGGTCTGGAACAGACTGTAACCGCGGGTATTGTCAGCGCTAAAGGCAGGATTATCGGGTTCGGACCCTACGAAGATTTCATCCAGACCGACGCCTCCATCAATCCCGGTAACAGCGGGGGACCGTTGATCAACATGCAGGGTGAAGTCGTGGGCATCAACACGGCTATCGTTGCCAGTGCCCAGGGCATTGGATTTGCCATACCCATCAATATGGCCAAAGATATTGTCGCACAATTAAAATCAACAGGTGAAGTGACCCGGGGCTGGCTTGGTGTCGGCATACAGGACCTTTCCACGGAATTGAAGCAGTATTATGGTGTCGAGAGCAGTGGAGGGGTTCTGATCACCCAGGTGTTCGAAGGTGATCCGGCTGCAAAAGGCGGGATTAAACCGAATGATATTGTTGTTGAAATCAGTGGCCAGACCGTGACATCCGCACGGGAGCTTTCCAGTATTATCGCGAATACCGAGATCGGCAAGAAAACAACTATCAAGCTCTTGCGCAATGGTAAACGAAAAACTGTTCAGGTGGAGCTGGCCAAACGTGATGACGACAAATTGACGGCCAAGGGACCGGGTGAAGAAAGCAATGACGATATAGGGATTCAGCTTATGGATTTGTCGGATGAGAACGCCGGCCGATTCGGCTTTGAAGCAGATGAGAAGGGTGTTCTGGTTATCGGCATCAAGCCCGGAGGTAAAGCGGAAAGTGCGGGCATCCGGCGTGGAGATCTTGTTAAGGAAGTCAACCACGAACAGGTCTTATCGGTTCAGGAATACACCAAACAGGTAAACAAAATCGACGAGGGTGATGAGGTGCAATTTCTGATTCGGAGGGCGCGTGAGGGGTTTGTGGTCGTCACCTTCACAAAATAATAAAATCGTTGCACGATTTTATAATACGCGACTGCGTCGCTATTGTATTAA
>JASJGV010000139.1:0-3356 GCA_033791325.1 Desulfobacterales bacterium
GTAATTGCAGTCATGTCATCAATAAACATTAATGAAATGGAAGAGGGTGCAGCAAGTCTGGGGGCCAAATTCTGGCATCGTTTCTTTTATATCATCGTTCCCAATTCAATACCTGGTATCCTTGCAGGATCTCTAATGGTATTTACCCTTTCCGTTGGCGAGTTTAATTTAACCTGGATGCTTCACACACCATTAACTAAGACCTTGCCAGTGGGTCTGGCTGATAGTTACGCTTCTATGCGTTTGGAGATCGGTTCTGCTTATACGGTAGTTTTTTTATTAATGATTATTCCTCTGCTGGTTGGAATGCAATGGGTTGCGGGTCAGGAAAAGGTGGGGAAAATGAAGGCTAAGGAGGGGAAAAAAAAATTGTTAGCTGATAGTCAAAAAGATAATGACACGAATATATCTGAGATTCCAATTAAAAAAGTTGTTAAAAAATTCAAAACTGGTGTCTGTGTACGCCTGGTAAACTGTGCAAAAACATTTGCAGATGGCACTCAAGCCCTGCTGCCTTTTGATTTCAGTATTGATGCCGGGGAAACCATTGTTATATTAGGACCTTCAGGGTGTGGTAAGACCACTACATTGAGAATGATAGCCGGGCTCGAATCCCCTGACCATGGAGGGCAGGTATTTTTTGGTGATGAGGATGTTACGGATATACCGATTGAGAGCCGAGGCGTGGGCATGGTGTTTCAGAGCTATGCACTTTTCCCTAATATGAATGTCGCTGGTAACATTGCTTATGGTCTTAAAGTCCGCGGTGACGATAGAGGAAAGCAGGAAGAACGTGTCAACGAAATGTTGGATATGATGCAAATTGATGATTTGAAAAACCGCAGAATAGATCAGCTTTCCGGTGGCCAAAAACAGCGTGTCGCGCTGGCGCGTGCTCTAGCAACTCGACCAAAGGTATTATTGCTGGACGAACCGCTCACCGCTCTGGATGCCAAATTGCGGGATACTGTGAGAGTTGAGATTGATCTACTTTTAAAGTCGCTGGGAGTCACATCTGTATATGTCACACATGATCAGGCGGAAGCTATGGCTTTAGGTGATCGCATTGTTGTAATGAATCAGGGGAATATTGCTCAGGTCGGTACGCCAAGAGAAATTTACTTTAATCCAAAAAACAGGTATGTAGCCGAATTTGTAGGCTCGATAAATAGAATCAAGGGTGTAATTAAACGCAATCAACTCGAATTTTCTGGTGGAAGTATACCGCTTAGCGGGGCTAAAAGAGTGGCTGCAGAAGAAAACGATACTGTGGATATTTTCTTCCGGCCGGAACATGCCAGCATAGTAAAGAACGGGCAGGGACATTTTGCTGCGGAAGTAGTTTCTTCTTTTTTTCTGGGAGATCGTACTCAACTACTATTGAAAGGCCCGACCTCGCAGCCGATAAAAATAGAAGCAATGGGCACAGAGTCGTTTGATAAGGGACAACTTTTGAATATTCAGATTGATCAATCATCTATAATCACCTTGAGAGAGTAATTTAATGCTCATTGCACAGTTTTCAGATCTACATCTAAAAGCCGGTGGTTTACTCGCCTACGATGTGGCAGATACACTATCTGCTCTTAAACGTACTATTGACCATATTAATTCTTTGGATCCACAACCGGATGTAATTATCGGCACCGGTGACCTTGTGGATGAAGGAGCTCCAGAAGCTTATGAATTGCTGAGTGGTTTGTTGGCGCTGTTAAAATCACCGTTTTTTTTGTTGCCGGGCAATCATGATCACAAAATAAGGTTGCAAAATGCATTTCCTGATCATAAATATTTACGTCAAACTGTAATGGAAAATGGATGTTTCTACATCTGCTATACGATAGATTCCTACCCCATTCGTTTAGTAGGTTTAGATACGGCAACTCCGGGACGGCACGGCGGGAGTTTGGGCCCTGAACGCCTTCATTGGTTGGATAGTGTGTTGAGTCGGGATCCAAGTCAACCGACAATCATTTTCATGCATCACCCTCCTTTTGCTAGCGCCATCGGTCATATGGATAAAGACGGATTTGAGGGTCGAAAGGATTTTGAGCACCTTGTTCAAAAGCACTCCCAGATTGAACGAATTGTTTGCGGTCATTTACACCGCCCAATATTTCGACGATTTGGCGGTACAATTGCATCGGTTTGTCCTGGTATCGGTATGCAAATCGCACTTGACCTGAGGCCTGAAGCGCCTTCAGGATTTATAATGGAGCCGCCTGCTGTCATGCTTCATCTGTTAGACCGCTCTTGGGACGAAGATCCGGTATTGCTGACCCACATAAGCCTGGTCGAAGAAAAAGAGGGTCAATTTGGCGGGTTCCATCCGTTTTTTAATATCGTGAATCCAAAATAAAGATAATAAAATGATACTAAATAAAAAAAACCGTACACAAACGACCCTCATTAACCTGAAAGATTAGGGCTGGTTATTATGTTTCAATTTTTGTTCAATAAGGAAAACCGTGTCGAGAAATTAATATTTCAATACCTTGATTCCTTTCACCTGGTTTTAGACCATTTCAGCAGGGCACTGTCCACCTGTATCACACGCCATCAGTGTGAAGAATTTGATTTTCTCATGGACCAGACCCATAAATACGAATCCAAGGCCGATGATATCATTGACGAAATTAATAATCTCATGTTCAGCAAGGCATTGATCCCCGATTCCAGGGGGGATATCATGAACATGCTTATCTCCCTGGACAAGATTCCCCACCTTGTGGAACGGGCCCTGTTCATAATCCGATACCAGGGACTGATCATCCCCGATGTATTTACAGCAGATATCGAAAGCCTGATTCGGGTCAGCCTTGAATCCTGTGAACTGCTCTCCAAGCAGGTTGAATTGTTCATCAAGAACAAGGGCGGCACCCGGACGGTTATGGGAACCATTGATGCCAATGAGAGCCGGTGCGATCACATTGAGCGGCGGATCATCTCCAAGATTTTCGACTCGGATATGGACCCTTTTTTCAAGCTGCAGTTCAAGGAACTTGTCCTGGTTATCGGTGATATATCGGATCAGGCGGACCGGGTTTCCAAGCTGATTAATATTCTTACCCTGAAGAGGCGGGTCTGATGGTCTCACTTCTGGGCGGGGTGTTTTTAGGATGGTCTCTAGGGGCCAATGATGCCTCTAACATAATCGGCACGGCAGTATCCTCCAGAATGGTAAAGTTCTGGCATGCCGCTTTTCTGGCTGCTCTGTTTTGTGTTTTGGGGGCCGTCATTTCCGGCCAGGCCGGTATCGAGACCCTCAAGGGCCTAACTTCTTTGAATGTCAACCAGGCCGTGATCTCTTCGGTAGCGGCCGCAGTTACCGTTACCATGATGACCATATTAGGGCT
>JASJGV010000140.1:0-5282 GCA_033791325.1 Desulfobacterales bacterium
CCTCGGAACTCTCATGGGTCGGGCCAAATTCGGGAACCAGGATCCGGGCCCGAAACATGAGATACAACTGATTCACAAATACCAGGTCAAAAAGTCGATAGGGTGCGATGATTTTCACACATAGCTGTGCCTCTTCGTGGGTTTCCCGCATAGCACCTTCCCGGACGGATTCATTGTTTTCCAGGAAACCGGCCGGCAGGGTCCATTTTCCCCTGCAAGGTTCGATATTACGCCGGCAGAGAAGGATGTGACTTTCATATTCAGGAATACACCCCACCACCATTTTGGGGTTCTGATAATGAATATTTCCACAGGCAGTGCAAACATGTCTGGCCCGTTCGTCCCTAGGCGGTATCCGGGTCTCCACTTTAGACCCACATTGCGTGCAGTAATGGATGTTCATTTTAGTTCTCATTTTTCATCGAAAAAAAACCTGTTATCCCTGCCAACATATCTTACTTTTACTCCGGCGGTTAAATACGTCACGGTTGTTTGACGTTATTTGCCAAGCAGATTAGAAACGCTATTCGACAAAATCATTAGTTACTTTCCCGCAAATTAGCATCGTCCCAAGGTTAACCGATTGACCTAACATACCATGTTTGTCATTTAAGACCTATCGCGATTGTTAAAAACCGTCAACCCGTTATAAGAAGGAATTCCATGCAACATTTCAAGACCGTGTCATTTTGGATAGCGCTAAAGCTTCACTTCGTGCCCCGCTTTCGCGGGAATGACAATTGTAACAAAATTAATTGCCGGGGAATTAAGCACACCATTGGTGGAAGAATCAAAAATTTGCCTTCCCACGCCTGTTATGCTAATTTGGCATCAAGAATCTGTTGTCAAAGGAATGCCAATCCTAAATAGAAGGTGCTTATCATGGAGAAGGAAATGCGCGTCATGACAGAGAACCCTCTCAACGCTGAAACACCGGTTGAACGCCTGCGCACCTGGATTACGGGCAACGATGTGTTTTTCAAACGCAACCAGGGCCAGATCCCGGGTGAAAAAATCGACCTGAGTGCCTGGAAACTGGTGGTGGATGGACGCGTTGACAATGAATTGAACCTGACCTTCGACCACATCCTGGCCAGGCAAAAGATCGAGCTGGCCAACACCCAGGAATGCTCCGGAAACAGCCGCTCCCTGCTCGAAAAAAAGGCTTCCGGCAATCCTTGGACCATCGGCGGTGTCGGTAATGCTTTATGGGGAGGGATCTGGCTGAAGGGGATTCTCGATGAAGCCGGTCTACAAGAGGATGCCCGGCATGTCTGTTTTGAAGGATTCGATATTCCCAAGGGCAAAGCACAGATAAAGTTCATTCGAAGCATCCCCATCGACAAAGCCATGGACTCGACCCTGCTGGCATATGAAATGAACGGAGAACCCTTGCCCTTGGAACATGGCTTTCCTCTGCGTGCACTGGCTCTGGGATGGACCGGGGCAAACTGTGTCAAATGGCTGCAGAGAATCACACTTCTCCCGGCACCTGTCGAAGGGTTTTTCATGGACAGGGTCTACCGGCTTTTTCAGAAAGGAGAGGACCCCAAATCCGGAGAAGTCATCACCCAAATATCCCTCAAATCCATTATTACCCAGCCACTGCAGGAAGCAAAACTCACGACGGGTATCATCCCCATAAGAGGCGCCGCCTACGCCGGCGAAACCGGTATCGAGCGTGTGGAGGTATCTCTGGACAGGGGCAGCACCTGGAACCCAACGGAACTGATCGGTCTGGACTTACCTTATGCCTGGAGACACTGGGAATACCTGTGGGAAGTCAAAGAAAAAGGCCCCTATACCATTTTAACCCGGGCAACCGACATCCATGGCAATCAGCAGCCGGATACCGCATCCTGGAATGTATTCGGTTATTGCAACAATGCAATTCAGGATCATGCCGTAAGCGTCCAGATAGCTTAGCCGTTTTGCCCGCTGTATACGAGAGCCACCGGTTGACTGAATTTAAGAACCTTGCAGCATGCGAAGCACTGCCCAACGGCAGAACTTACGGGAATGCGCTCGCTTTCGCTGTTCAGTAAAGGTCTCCTCTGTTTATATGAAAACGCCGAAGAAGCAAGTCTCCGGCGTTTTCTTATTTTGTCATTGTACCAATAAGAGCCCTGTACTTACAACTTTTCGGGATTACATAAATTCTCTTCACTCACCGCGCTACGTCCGCAGTTCTTACAAAATGCGGTGGCTGGTTGAATCAATTTTTTAAAAGTCTCTGTATCTGAGTCAATAAAGCCCTCTTCCTGGAGAGCGCATAATGTTTTGTCAATATTAGTAGTCATGGTAACTCCTTTCATGTTGATCGCTCGTTTTGATCTAATATTTGCAAGCTATCGTTTCAGATTCACCCGACAGGGGTTTGCATCCTTTTCAAGAGGACTATCAATCAAAGCCGTATCCCTTGTTTGCCATGGCCAATTACCTTGCTGCCTCTTATTAACGTGGCTGGCTGACAGGTCGAACGATGATTTCATTTACATCCACATCGGCAGGCTGCTCCAAAACATATCTGACCGCGTTGGCAATGCTTTCTGCGCTCAGTGGTGTCACCCCGGATGTTTTGAACGTGGCCAAGATGTCTGGATCGGTAATCGTGTGGCTCAACTCAGTGGAGACGGCACCAGGAGAGATCAAAGAAACACGAATATCCGCCTTACCCCTGAGGTCGGTACGCAAGCCTTCTGTGATGGCCCTCACCGCAAATTTCGTACCGCAGTATACCGAGGCACCCGGGAATATGACGTGACCGGCCACTGAAGATACATTAATGATGTGGCCTTCACCGCGTTCCAGCATGTGCGGCAGAACCGCGGCGATGCCGTAAAGAACACCCTTGATGTTTACATCCACCATCTGCTCCCACTCCCCCACGTGCAGTTTGTCTATCATGGAAAGGGGCATAATACCGGCATTGTTAAAAATAGCATCAATCCTTCCGAATGCCGAAAGGGTCTGCTCGGCCACTTCCGTCACCTCCTCTGCCCGGGTGATGTCAGCCTGGCAGTATACGGCCTTGCCGCCTGCCGATGCGATCGCCTCCTGCAGCTGCGTCAACCGATCTTTACGCCTGGCTGTCAGCATTACATGGGCACCGTTTTCAGCCAGTTTTCTGGCCGTGGCCTCGCCGATTCCGGAACTGGCCCCTGTAATTATCACGACCTTTTGATTGAGCTTTGACATAGGGTCTCTCCTAAATTCGTCTGATGAATCGTTGAAAAGCAATAATGTCGCTAAGCAGTAACATAATCTCGAATTGACAGAAAACAAGCACTGACATTCGGGTGGGTGATTCGCTTATCTTGAGGATATTTGTGTTCAATGACTATAGATAGTCGCACCAACAACAGCTCAACCTGCTAGCCTGGCTTATTGCTTCTATCATATTTTTATGATACCGATTCGGTGCGCTAATTAAGGAGCAACAATGTCGGGTTTTCATGAAATACTGTTGGTTGCCGCTATTCTTTTGGGTATTTTATTCTTACCACGCATGATGCCAGGGAAAAACGTACAGACGTCGAGACAGCCAGCAATAGTAATTTCGCGCAATATGCGGGTGGCCATTGTCGCTTCTGTGCTTTACCCGGCCGTCACAGCTGCATTTTTGCAGCCCTGGCGAAAAGATCTGATCCTTTTTCTATACGCCGGTGTGGGGCCGGTGTTGGTGGGTTGGCTGTTGTACTGGGTATTTACTGGCCGTAAGAAATAGACCTCAAGCATCCCCGGACTTTTCTTGGTCTTTTAGCAGTTTATACTGTAGCCTGTTAGGTGCCCTTTGCCCTGCGGGCGAAATTTAGCCTTCGGCTGTCATTTGTCATAGCGGACGACATTAACGCTTCGCGCGTCATTTTTTGTTGCTTTTAGCGGTAAGCTATAAACTGCTTATAGCTTTCAGCTACCCTCCGACCCTGATCTCAGTTTATTGCGTTCCTTGGGTTTGTTGTGTTTATTGAGTTTAGTGTTTTGTATTTGGCGTTTGGTGTTTGGTGTGTCGCTTATGGCTTTTAGCGAAAAGCACCTAATAGTCTACAGCCTAAATTCCTACAGCCGGTAGTGTATCCCCTCCAACCCTCTCTTTACTCCCCCACCAACTCTGACAACACCCGTTTTCCTTCGGCACTCAGCCCCAGTGTTTCTAATTCCCGTGATAGCTGATCGCGGGTGCCATTTCCGCCGGCATATCCATTTAAACGCGCCACGGCAGTAGATGCCACAAAATCCCGTTGTTTTGGATAAATATGCGAAAACTCGCTCTTGAGTTTGGTATGTTGTTTCAGCATATATTTCTGATGATAATTCTCGGCCATGGTAAAAGATCGCAACGGTAGCACCTCAGACCTGATGGTGCCGTCGATTTTTTGTTCTACCAGGGATTTTGAATCCATCGCCAACTGGCGCTGCTCATCGTTATGATAAAAAATGGCATTCATGTATTGTCGTGACCAGTTTCGACTGGTGGGCCTGTGACTGACCCAGAAAATCTCCAGCAACTGAGCATAAGTAATGCGCCCGGGGTCAAAATCAACCTGCACAGTTTCCGTGTGATCGCCCATGTTTCCGTAATTAGGCCCTTCCATCTCGCCGCCGGCATACCCCACCCGTGTGCGAATAACACCTTCGATCATCCCAAACTGGGATTCGACACCCCAGAATCACCCCAGCCCGAAAGATGCCGTTTCAAATATTTCCGGCACTGCTGTATCTATAGGTGGCCGGCCTTTTTCATGAACATTGCTCATGGAAGTCTCCTTTGTCGTTGATCCCTGGCTGTTTGCAGGCTCTATGGTTTGCGAACAGGCCCATAAAAACACCATTGAACCCAGTATGAGGTTTAACCATCCAATACGTATACCTTCTCTATTTCTCATGGCACGCATCCTTTCTATTAAAGAACCTCGCAGCAAGCTACGGACTTAGTTAACGCTGTTTTGCTTCAAAGCCTATAACCGCACTCAGCCCTATGGATTATGATCCATTTCTAATACCCCAAACAATCATAAGCACGATTTAGGATGTTTGTATAAAGATTTGATAAAGATTACAGGAATACGGGAGTATTTGAAGCGCTGAAACGAGAGCGCAACACATGATTTGGGCCAAAAGACATTATTAGTATAACTTCTATTGAAGAACTGGAGTTTAAATTATATATTGTCTCATTCAAATCAGACCAATCAGAAGATCCATAATTTATTATTCCTGGCAGGGGGTGATATGGCAGAGATCATGCATCGTGTACTTGGTAAAAAAGTACGGATCCCTCT
>JASJGV010000141.1:0-3755 GCA_033791325.1 Desulfobacterales bacterium
TTAGCCTTTCGCTTCGGAGCGACACCGTCACGTTCTATAAAATCGTGCTACGATTTTATTCTCATAAAAAGCACTTAGTTCAGATCTCATTCAAATTTCAGTTCATGAAATTTAACCCATATCACAGCCCCCAATTCTACATCCATGTCTTGTCCGTCGTGTTTTAATTTAAAGTCCGCGCTGTTCAAGGCGGCAAATCCCCACCAGCCGGCTACGGGTGCAGCATAGGAAAATATGCCATTGGCATCGGCTTTAATGGTCTGGGTAACCATATAATCGGTGGGAGCGATCAACTGCCGGTCCTTGTTGTAATATTCGACTTCTACTTCCGCAAAGGGCACAGGCTTGCCATTCAACGCGACAATTCCCTGGAAGAGATTGCCGGCATACAGGCCATAGGGCTTGGACAATGGAATAATTTCTGTTTTCAATCCCATTTCGTGATCCCAGCCTTCATCGTCGCCAAAAGCGGTTAACACCGTTTTGGTGTAGTGGATTAAAAAGGCGTTTTCAGCCGGTTCCCAGTAGGGCTCCGGCTCCACCAGGAACATATAGACACCCGGCCTGGTTATCTTGTAATCGAGAGACCAGGCTGTGCGGCTCATGACCGTATCTTTTTTCAGCAGGCCCATCAGGTCCATTCTTTTTCCATTGGCCATCACGTTACACACTCTGGGTTTGACCATTTCCATACCGATGCCTTCAAAAGGGTGAGAGAAGGAAACCTGCAGATTGACGGTCCGGATGTCTCCCTGCATGATCATGGTGTCGGAGGGGATGAGCATGCCGAAATGCGCCTGGACAGACATGGGAAAATATAGCAGACTTGTCAGTATCAACAGCTTAATTATCGCTTTGTGTTTCATCTGAACCTCCAATAAAAAGGCCACGAATGCTTTGGCATCTTCCGAATGCCATTGTGTTCGCGGCCTGGTTTTTTATAGAAGCTGTCTTAAAAAGTCTATTTTTGAGACAGCTTCTAAATAAACATGAATTGAACAGGTTTCTACCTGTGATTATTATTCATATCCTGTGTAGGATACTCCTGACATCAAGTCAACCCCAAATCAAAGCCCCTTGACTTGTTCGAGAAAAGCCATTATTTCCTTCACGGTGATATTTTCATTGTTATTTGTTTAAAATCGCATAAAATCGTAGCAAGATTTTATAGAACGCGACTGTGTCGCTCCGATGTGTAAGGTGACGGAATATGAAACAGAAGATTCAAAAACTCATCACCGAGGCCGTAAAAAGGGCTGTTGCGGAAGGAATTTTTTCAGCACAGGAATTACCGGAAGTGGAGATCGAAATCCCTAAAAATCAAAGCCATGGTGATTTTTCGGCCAATATTGCCATGATTATGGCGTCGGCCCAGAAGAAGGCTCCCAGAAAGATTGCCAGGCAGATTATTGACCATATCGACGACAGTGAAAACATGGTTGAAAAGACCGAAATCGCCGGGCCGGGGTTTATCAATTTTTTTGTTAATATCAATGCCTGGCACGAGTTGCTCCGTCACATTCATGACCAGAAGGATCTCTATGGGGCTTCGGATATCGGAAAAGGTGAGAAGATTCAGGTTGAGTTTGTAAGCTCGAACCCCACGGGGCCCCTGCATGTAGGCCATGGCAGGGGTGCGGCAGTCGGCGACAGCGTTGGAAATATTCTGTCTTTCTGTGGGTATGATGTTCAGAAAGAATACTATATCAATGACGCGGGAAGGCAGATCGAAACCCTGGGACGTTCTGTTTTTATACGATACCAGGCGCTTTCAGGAAAAGAGACCCCCTTTCCCGATGAATGCTACCAGGGAGATTATATCAAGGATATTGCAGGTTTTCTTAAAAAAGAGCATGGCGGGAAATTGAATGACAAGCCGGAGCAGGAAGCGATTGCATTTTGTGCCAGGGCTGCTGCCGGCCTCATCATCAAAGGTATTCGCCAGGACCTTGAGTCGTTCGGTGTGGCATTCGATGAATGGTTCAGTGAGCAGAGCCTATATGATTCGGGTAGTGTCGACACGGTGATCCAAGAGTTGGGAGAAAGAGAGATTGTATATAAAAAGGATGGTGCCGTCTGGTTTAAAACGTCTCAATATCAAGATGAAAAAGATCGTGTCGTGGTCAGGAAAAATGTTCAGAAAACCTATTTTGCATCGGATGTGGCCTACCATCAGAACAAATACCGGCGTGGCTTTGAAAAAGTCATCGATGTCTGGGGAGCGGATCACCACGGATACATTCCACGAATGACGGCCTCCATAGAGGCGCTGGGTTACCGGCGGAATCAGTTCGAGGTCATTCTTATTCAGCTTGTCAATCTGCTGCGGGGCGGTGAACCCGTGGCAATGTCGACACGGGCAGGCGAATTCATTTCGCTGAAAGATGTTGTCGATGAAGTCGGAAGAGATGCTGCAAGATTCATTTTTCTCACAAGACACCACGAAAGCCCATTGGATTTCGATCTGGTGTTGGCAAAGAAAAAATCCAACGACAACCCGGTCTACTATGTTCAGTATGTGCATGCTCGAATCTCAAGTATTTTAAGAAAAGGTAAAGCGCAGGGGATCGACAGTGACGCATGGGATGATATCACCATGAAACACCTTGTGGAACCTGAAGAAACCAACCTGATAAAGGTCATGGGGCAATATCCAGCGGTGGTGGAAAAGAGCGCCGTTTTCAGGGAACCCCACCGTATCACTTATTATCTGATGAGTCTTGCATCCACGTTCCATTCCTATTACAATAAGCACCGTGTTCTGGCTGATGACCCCGTTGTGACGCAGGCCCGGTTTTCCCTCGTGCTGGCGGTGCAAAGAATTATTCGAAACGGATTGACCCTTCTGGGTGTTTCCGCACCGGAAAAGATGTAAATGAAGAAAAAGACAGAAAAAAAAGCGACAGCAAAAAGCAGAAAGAAATACTTGCTCCAGTTAACAGGAAAAGGATTTTTTCTCGGTCTCTGCCTGCTCTTCCTGGTTTCTGGATGGATGTTTGTGCTGGGCGTTTTGGTTGGCCGTGGAACTGCTCCGGTGAATTTTGATATTCAGACACTTCAGAAAGAACTGCTTGCCCTGAAAGAGTCGATGGTCAAACAGGAAAAAAGGGCCATGGAAGTCGATTCTGCCAAAACAGGTGCCAAATCCTCTTTTGAGTTTTACGAAGCCTTGAAGAAAAAAGAAAAAGATGAAAAGATCCCAACTTTAGAGAAAAAGGCTCCGCCCAAAACGCCTCCCAAGATCCCATCTGCCGTTCTGCCCCCGTCACCATTGACATCGAAAAAACGTGTTTCCAAAGCAAAGGTCACCCAGGCTGAGAAGAAGACTTTACCGGCTGTCAAACCGCCACCGTCAGGATCCCTGGCTGTTCAGGTAGCGTCCACCAAGGACGCAGCCTCTGCAGAGGAACTGGTTAAAAAACTGACGAAACTGGGATATGCCGGATTCAGTACAAAGGCCGAGATACCCAATAAGGGAACCTGGTATCGTGTCAAGGTTGGCCCCTATCGGACAAAAACCGAGGCCGAGCAGATGCGCCAGGCACTGACCAAACATGACTTTAAGGGGATTGTTGTGAAGAACTAGCACGACAACCGATCTTAAATTAATCTAAAAAAATATCACGAAAGCACGAAAAGACGAAAACACGAAAGTGAATACAGGGTTCTTCGATAACAGCCTTGAAAACATTAAGACATGGAAATTGGTAATCAACAAATTATATATACCTAAGATGAGTGTTTCAACTTTTAGG